>DASSQJ010000167.1:0-5818 GCA_035702545.1 Phycicoccus sp. | reverse complement strand
ACCTCGACCACCGAGAGCGGTGCCCGGGCGCGGTCGACGAGCTCGGCCAGCTGCCGCCGGACCAGCGCGTCGACCTCGGGGTCGGGGAGCCGCGTCGTCGGGACGTCGGCCGGGGTGAGCAGGGCACGGCCGTAGGCGGTCCGGCTGTGGTGGCTGATGCCGCGGTGCCGCTCGCGCCGGTCCGCGCCGGACACCCGCAGCGAGGCGATGCCGCGCCCACCGAGCACGGCCGCCGCGTGGAGGGCGTCGGCCACGGCGACGCCCGAGTAGCCCCAGCGGGTGCCGGTCCCGACGTTGCCGGGCCCCTGGGCGACGACCACGACGTCCGCCCCGACGACGTGCCGCGCGGCGAGCATCCCGGTGTGCGTCGTGACCGCCTCGTGGTCGCCGCCGAAGGCCTGCCCGACGGTGACGGTCGCGGCGAGCCACCCCGCCCCGCGGAGCCCGGCGACGGCCCGGGAGAAGGCCGCCGGCAGCGCCCCGCCGTCGGTCATGACGTAGGCGACGACGGCGTGCGGCCGCACCGATCGGACTCCGGCGACGACCGCCGGGAGGGCGCTGTGGAGGTCCGCGACGACGACGGGCATCCCGCCGACGTCGTCCGCCGCGGCGAGGGCCGGATGGTGGGGGCTGTCCTGCTCGTCGACGGCGAGGAGCATCTGCTGGAGGGGGGTGTAGCGCGCCTTGACGATGTGGCCCGCGGTCGGCTCGGGGTCGTCGGGGACGACGTCGGTGCGGGCGACGACGAAGGCCAGCCCGCCCGTCCCCAGGCCGCGCAGCAGGGCCGAGGCGTTGAGGAGGACCCGCTCCCCGGGGTCCGGGGCACCGGTCACCGCCGTGTAGGCGAGGGCGCGGACCTGCCCGCCCTCCGGCCCGTCGAGGTCCACCTCGAGCTCGACGGCCCCGGCCCACGTCCGGACGTGGGAGGCGACCGTCCCCGCACGCCACTGCATCACGCGGGGCAGCGTAGCCGTCGGGTAGCGTCTTCCGGGTGACGAGCGACCCCGGCCCGCGCCCCCCGTCGGCCGCCCAGGTCAAGACCGAGCGCCTGCTCAACCTCGTCCTCGTCCTCCTCTACACGCGCCGTCCGCTCGCCAAGGCCCAGATCCGCTCACTCGTCCCGCAGTACGGGCAGTCGGCGTCCACCGAGGCCTTCGAGCGGATGTTCGAGCGCGACAAGGACGAGCTGCGCGAGCTCGGCATCCCGCTCGTCACCGAGGACATCGACGCGGCGTGGGAGGACGAGCCGGGGTACCGGATCCACCAGCGCGAGTACGCCCTGCCCGACCTTCACTTCGAGCCCGACGAGCTGGCCGTGCTCGGCCTGGCGAGCCGCACGTGGGCCCAGGCGACCCTCGCCGGCCCGGCCGCCCAGGCGCTGCGCAAGCTCCGGGCGGCAGGGGTGGAAAGGGACGTCGACGCGCTCATCGGCATCGAGCCCCGGCTGCGGACGAGCGAGCCGGCCTTCGACGCCGTCAAGGACGCCGTGGTGCGGCGGGTGCCGGTCGCCTTCCCGTACCGGCGGCCCGAGGACCTGGAGGCCACCGAGCGGCACGTCCAGCCGTGGTCGCTCGTCTCGTGGCGCGGCCGCTGGTACCTGAACGGCTTCGACACCGACCGTGAGGCGGCCCGGGTGTTCCGCCTGTCGAGGATCGCCGGGCAGGTCCGGAGCACCGGCAGCCCGGGCTCCTTCGAGGTGCCGGAGGACCACGAGCCCCGGCTCATGGTCGAGCGGTCCGACCCGCCGACGACCACGCCGAGCCCCGCCGTCGTCCGCGTCCGGACCGGCGCCGGGCACCGCCTGCGACGCCGCGCCCGGACCGTCGGGGAGGTCGACGACACCTGGTCGCTGCTCGACCTCGACTACCGCGACCTCGACGCGTTCGCCGACGAGCTCGCGGGCTACGGCCCGGACGTCGTCGTCGAGCAGCCGGCCGAGCTCGCCGACCGGGTGGTCGAGCGGCTCCGGGGGGCGCTGGCCGCTCACGGGGGAGGGGGGTCCTGATGGCCGGGTTCACGAGTGAGACGGCGACGGCGCGGCTCGCCCGGCTGCTCACGATGGTGCCCTGGCTCGTCAACCGGCAGGGCATCGACCTCCACGAGGCCGCGGACGACCTCGGCGTCAGCGTCGAGCAGCTCGAGGCCGACCTGCGGCTGCTCTTCCTCTGCGGCTACGGGCAGATGCCGGACGAGCTCATCGAGGCGGACTGGGAGGAGGGCCGGGTCTTCGTGGGGAACGCGGACACCATCGCCCGCCCGCTGCGCCTCGGCGTCGACGAGGCGGTCACCCTCATCGTCGGCCTGCGGGCGCTCCGCGAGGTCCCGGGCCTGGGGGAGCGCGACGCCGTCGACCGGGCGCTCGCCAAGCTCGAGGCCGCGGCCGGTGACGCCGCGGCTCCGGCCGACCGGGTGCGGGCCGAGCTCGCCGACGGCGCCTCGGCCGAGATGCTCGCCGACGCCCGGCGCGCGATCGCGGACCACCGCCGGCTGCACCTGCGCTACCTCGTCCCGGCGCGCGACGAGGCCACCGAGCGCGACGTGGACCCGATGCGGGTCGTCGGCATCGACGGCCGCTGGTACCTCGAGGGCTGGTGCCACCGCGCCGAGGACACCCGGCTGTTCCGGATGGACCGGGTCGAGGAGCTCACCGTCCTCGACGTCGACGGGACGCCACCGCCGCAGGCCAGGGAACGGGACCTGTCCGAGGGAACCTTCCGCCCGGCACCCGACGACCTCACCGTGACCCTTCGCCTCCTCCCGGGGGCCGCGTGGGTCGCCGACTACTACCCCGTCGAGGCGGCCGAGCAGGTGCCGGCCGAGCGCGGCGGCGGGCAGCTCGTCCGGCTGCGCACCGCCGACACCGCGTGGCTGCGCCGGCTCATGTGGCGGCTGGGCGGCCAGGGCTGGGTGCTCGAGCCCGCAGCGGTCGTCACCGAGGTCCGCGACGGCGCGGCCCGGGCCCTCGCCGCGCAGCCGGCCCGGCCGGGGGCCTGACGTGCTCCCGTGGTGGGGCTGGATCCTCCTCTGGGGCGTCCTCGTCGTCGGGGGAGGAGCGTGGGTCGCGGTCCTCGGGCGTCGTACGTGGCGCAGCGCCCGGGCCCTCGGCGACGAGGTGGCCCGGGCCGGCGCCCTCGTCGCCGAGCTCGAGGCACGGCTCGACGAGGCGCGGGAACTTCCCATGGAACGCCCAGCCGTCCTTCAGGACCCACGCAGGGTCCGTGAGGAGCATCGCCGCCAGCGCGCCGAGTCGAAGGCCGCCCGGCGGGCGCGGCGGATCGACCGGCGCCCCCCATGGGCGCGCGTACACTGACTGCGACATCGAACCTCTGAAGGGGATGGACCCACATGGGCAGGATCGGACCCACCGAGATCATCATCATCGCGGTGCTGATCATCGTGATCTTCGGCTGGAAGCGACTCCCCGATGCCGCGAGGAGCCTCGGTCGCTCCGCCCGCGTCTTCAAGTCCGAGGTCGACGAGATGAAGAAGGAGACCGAGGCGAACAAGTCTGCCGCGGCCACCGAGACGGTCAAGGGGGAGTCGATCACCCGCGAGCGCACGAGCACCGACGCGAGCGTCGACCGGGTCGTCCCGGCCTCCGAGGACGGCAACGCCGTCCACGAGCGGGCGCCGCGCACCGACAACCAGTCGGGGCCGGTCGCCTGACCCCTTCCTGACACCCCCTCCATGGCCCGGCTGCGCCGACGCCCTCGCGACCCCGAGGGCCGGATGACGCTGGCGGAGCACTTCCGCGAGTTCCGACGGCGCCTCTTCGTCTCCGCCGCAGCCGTCCTCGTCGCGGCGGTCGTCGCCGGCATCTTCTACGACCGGGTCTTCGCCGTCCTCACGCAGCCCTTCTACGCCTACGCGGCCGCCAACCCCAAGAGCCTGGTGAGCCTGAACTTCGGCGAGGCGACGTCCGCGCTGTCGAACCTCATCAGCCTGTCGATCTTCGTCGGCGTCATCGTCTCGAGCCCGGTGTGGCTCTACCAGCTGTGGGCGTTCATCGTCCCGGGCCTGACGACGCGGGAGAAGCGGATCTCGCTCGCCTTCGTCGGCTCGATCGTCCCGCTCTTCCTCCTCGGCTGCTGGCTCGGGTACACGATCCTGCCGCAGTCCCTCGCCATCCTCTACGGCCTGAGCCCGGAGGGGACGTCGAACATCCAGCAGGTGTCGATGTACTTCTCCTTCGTCACCCGCTTCATCCTCGTCTTCGGCCTCGGCTTCCTCTTCCCCGTCGTCCTCGTGGCGCTCAACGTCATCGGGCTGATGCCGGCGAGCCGGCTCATCAAGGGCTGGCGGGTGTCCGTCGTCCTCATCTTCGTCTTCGCGGCGGTCGCGACCCCCACGGCCGACCCGTTCACGATGTTCGTCTTCGCGGCGCCGCTCACCATCCTCTACTTCGCCGCGTACGGCGTCTGCCGGGTCCTCGACCGGCGCAAGGAGGCCTCCCGCCCGGACTGGCTCGACGTCGGCGACAACGAGGCGTCACCGCTCTGAGCGGCGCCCGATCGCGGGGTCAGCCGAGCGAGACGAGCAGCTGGGCGACCACGATCTTGACGATCATCGCCACCGGGTAGACGAGCGCGTAGCCGACCCCGACCCGCGTGTCGTGACCGCTGCGGTCGTCGACGAACGCGAGCACCGCCGGCTGGGTCTGCGCCCCGGCGACCGCGCCCGCGGTCTCGAGCCAGGGCAGCCGGCTCACCGCGTGGAGGGCCACGACGAGCAGGACCCCGGCGAGGGCGGTCGCGACGAGGCCGAGGACGGCCACCTCCCACCCGGCACCGGAGCCGAGCGCCTCGGCGATGTGCTGGCCCGCGCGGACGCCGGCGAAGGCGAGGAAGGTCACCATGCCGAGCAGCGAGATCGACTGCGCGGCCCCGTGCGACATCGACGTGACGACCGGCCCGACCCGGCCGACCCGGCCGAACACGAGCCCGACGAGGAGGGTGCCGGCGGCCGCCCCGACGGTGAACCCCCCGCCCGGAAGGGGGAGGTGGACCATCCCGAGGAGGAGGCCTGCCGTCAGGCCGAGGGCCAGTCCGCCGACGTTGATGTCGGACATGCCCCGGTCGCTGTCGCCGAGGTGGGCGCTGACCTCGGCCATCCGGTCCGCCGGCGCGATGACCCGCAGCCGGTCACCCATCTGGAGGACGAAGGTGTCGTGGGCGACGAGGTCGACGTCGCCGCGCCGGACCCGGCTGACCCGGGAGCCGTAGCGCCGCCCCAGCTCGAGCTCGGCGATCGTGTGGCCGGCGAGGGCGGTGTTGGACAAGGTGACCCGCCGGAAGTCCAGCTCCGTCCGGTCCGCGACGATGTCGTGCGAAGACGTGTGGCCGAGGGCGCGGGCGACCTCCTCGAGGAGCGCACGAGGCCCGACGACGGTGAGCAGGTCACCGGCGGCGATCGGCTGCTCCGGGACGGGGACGGTCGTCGGGTTCGCCTCGTAGGAGGTCTTGATCCGCGAGACCCCGATACGGTCCTCGTAGCGGTCCACGAGCTCCCCGACGGTGAGGTGGGGGTCGGCCTCAACCCGGACCGTCACGTGCTCGACGCCCTCCCGCCGCGGCTTGGCCCCGGGCCGTCGCAGCGCCCACGCCGACACGGCGAGCATGACGAGCACCCCGCCGAGGTAGGTGATCGAGTAGCCGATCGTCGGGCCGGCGGCGTCGCCGGCGCGTGCCGAGGCGGCGGCGAGGGCAGGGGTGTTCGTCAGCGAGCCCGCGTACGCGCCGGCGACGACGGGGGAGGGCAGGTCGAGCCACCGGCCGCCCACCGCGACGGCGACCCCGACGACGACGAGGACGACCGCGGT
>DASSQJ010000166.1:0-11842 GCA_035702545.1 Phycicoccus sp. | reverse complement strand
CCCCAGATGCCCTTGGTGCCGACGACGTCCTCGGCGTGCACGTGGTCGAGCTTGGGGGGGAACGGCCAGAACGCCTTCCGGCCGAAGAGGAGCAGCACGGCCGGGAGGAAGGTGAGGGAGGCGAGGAGGGCTCCGGCGATCCCGAGGGCTCCGACCGGCCCGAGTCCGGACGTGCTCCGCAGGTCGGCGAGGAGGAGGCAGAGCAGGCCGAGGATGACCGTGGCGGCCGACGCGACGATGGGCTCGACGGAGCCGCGCCAGGCGCGCTTCAGCGCCTCCCACGAGCTCTCCTCGTCGTGGAGGGCCTCCTTGAACCGGCTGACGAGGAGCAGGGCGTAGTCGGTCGCGGCTCCGACGACGAGGATGAAGAGGATCCCCTGCGACTGCCCGGACAGGGTGATGACGTCGGCGACGGCCAGCTGGTAGACGACGAGCGAGGCCGCGCTCAGCCCGAAGACCGCGCTGAGCAGGACCGCGAAGGGCAGGATCGGGCTGCGGTAGACGACGAGGAGGATGACGAGGACGACGAGGAGGGCGACCCCGAGGAGGATGCCGTCGATGCCCGCGAAGGCCTCGGCGAAGTCGGCGATGAGGCCGCCCGGGCCGCCGACGTAGCCCTCGAGCCCGGCCGGCGTGAGGGTCTGCTCGACGGAGTCCCGGATGGCGGTCGCGCCCTCCGCGAGGGCGGTCGTGTCACCCTGGGCCTGCGTGCCCTTCGTCGCGTCGAGCGGAACGGTGACGAGGGCCGCCTTGCCGTCCTGCGAGGGCACCGGGGTCGGGGCGGCATCCCCGACGAGGTAGTCCCCGAGGGTGGCACCGGCCCCGAGGGCGGGGAGGGGCAGGTCGGGGATCCCGGCCGCGAAGTCCGCGACGACGGCCAGGTCCTGGGGGGTGAGGGCGGCGCCGTCGGCGCGCTGGACGACGACGAGGTAGGGCAACGTGTCGTTCCGGCTGAACTTCTGCAGCGCCTCGCTGACGAGCGTGGACTCGGCGTTCTCTGGGAGGAAGGTCGCGTTGTCGTTGGACTGGACGCCGGACAGCTTCCCCTGGGCCTGGCCACCGAGGGCGCCGACGACGAACCACGCGACGAGGACGAGGACGGCGCCCCAGATCACCGCCCGGGGCCGGCGGGCGCGCGCACGCGACTCGTCCGGCCCGCTCGGTCCACCGGCCGCACCGGGCTCGTCGCTCATGCGCCGAGCCTAGGGGCGGCCCCCGGGTGGCCGCACCCGCCTGTCGAGGGTCCCGGCGCCGGGCGGCGTACCGTGGGCCCATGCGTCTCGTGCACCTCGGCTTCGCCCCCGACCTCGTCGACTACGAGGCGGGCTGGGCCACCCAGCGGGAGGTGCACGCCCAGGTCGTCGACGGCACCCTCGAGGACACCGTCCTCCTCCTCGAGCACGCCCCGGTGTACACCGCCGGCAAGCGCACCGAGCCGCTCGAGCGCCCGGTCGACGGGACCCCCGTCATCGACGTCGACCGCGGCGGCAAGATCACGTGGCACGGCCCGGGCCAGCTCGTCGGATACCCGATCGTGCGGCTGCCCGAGGTCCCCATCGACGTCGTCGCCCACGTCCGCCGCCTCGAGGAGGTGATGATCCGGACCTGCCGCGAGTTCGGCGTGGAGACCGTCCGGGTCGACGGGCGCAGCGGCGTGTGGGTGCTCGCCGACGAGCGGGGTCCCGACCGCAAGCTCGGCGCCATCGGGGTCCGGGTGAGCCGCCGGGTGACGATGCACGGCTTCGCCCTGAACTGCGATGCCGACCTGTCGTGGGCCGACGCGATCATCCCGTGCGGCATCCGCGACGCCGGCGTCTCGTCCCTCTCCCTCGAGGCGGGGCGCCGCATCACGGTCCAGGACGTCCTGCCCTACGCCGAGAAGCACCTCGTCGACGTCCTCGGCTGACCCACCTCCGCCGGGGCGGGCCCCCGCGTGGGAGGCGGGGTCCGGCAGGCCCTATGGTCTCCCGGTGACCTGGCCGACCGTCCTCCTCGTGCCGCTCGGGCTGGCCGTCCTCAGTGGCGCCGTGGGCATCCTCCTCGCGTGGTGGAGCGACGTCCGCTCCCGTGGCGCCGAGGATGCCGTCCGCCGGGGCCGCTCGCTCACGGTGCCCGTGCTCGTGTCCGTCGCCGGTGACACCCGCCGGGTCCGGGGCCTCGTCGACGAGGGAGCCCTGCACGTCCTCGGCCCTCGGACGCGCCTTGTCGTCGACGGTCGGGACTACGCGGCCGCCGGTAACCGCCGGCACCGGGTCGACGAGGAGCGGTTCGAGTTCGCCGAGCAGCGCGGCTTCGTCGACGCCGCCGGGACCCGTCACCTCGTCGGCGTCGTGGAGGAGTGGGAGCCGGCCGTGGTCACCGCCCTGGCCCTGCCGCCGCGACCGGCTCCGCGGTGGCGCCGGTGGGCGGCCGCCGCGCCTCGTGGTGTGGTCCCCGCGCTCGCCCTCACCGCTCTGGCCTTCCTCATCGGGCAGGTCGTGTGGGCGACCGGACACGATGTCGCGGCCACGATGGTCCGCGTCGTCGGCGAGGAGGGCATGGAGTCGTGCGCCGTCCGGTGGCACGACGGCGCCCGGACCGAGACCGCCGAGGTCGACTGCTACGCGCCGTTCCCCGCGACCGGGTCGACGGTCACCGTCCGGGCGCTAGCGTGGCCATTCCGCGGGAACGCGATGGACCACGAGGGGTCCTACGAGGCGCTGACGGTGGGCCTGGGCGGCCTCGTCCTCGTCCTCGCGGCGGTGGCCGGCGGGGTCACCGCGACGAGGCTGCGGCGACCGCCCGTCCGGCTCCGCCCGGCTGCGGCACCCCCGGTCACGTGGTCCGCCCCGGCCGTCGACGTCGACCCCGGGGACCCGCTCCCGGCCCTCCTCCACTCGCTGTCCACCGTCGAGGCGTGGTCGGACGGTGTGACGCCACCCCCGTCCCAGCCCTGGTACCAGCCGTACGTCCTCGCGGTGACGTCGGCGCGGTGGTGGCCGGTGCCCGTCCTCGGCGCCCTCGCGTGGCTCGTCGAGGACGTGCCGGAGCCCGTCCGCATCGCCGCCCTCGTCGCGGGCGGGGCCCTCCTCCTCTGGGCGCTCCACCGCTCCGTCTCCACCTGGCTGGCCGTCCGGCCGGCGTACACGGGACCGGTCACGAGCGAGTGGGACTACCACCTGCTCCGTCTCGTCGACGAAGAGTGGCTCGCGCTGCTCTTCCTCGGGGACCACCCCCACTGGCTCGTGCCCCTCCTCGGCGGCGAGGGCACGCACCCGCCGCCCGAGGGGCGCTGCGGTGTCCGAGGGGACCTGCGCGACGGCGGTGCCGTCCAGCTGCGGATGGACGACGGCTTCTGGATGTGTGCGGGGCCGGTCGAGCGGATGGACGAGGAGATGGTCGCCGGCCTGCGCGAGGAGGTCCTCGACCGCCTCCGGGACCTCGCCCACCCCTGACCGGGCCGCGCCCCCTCCCCACGTCATCCGGCGGGGATCGGGAGCGCGCACGGCCCCGGCGTAGGGTGGAGCGCGTGACTGTCGCACCCGAGGGACGCCGCCTGCTGCGCGTCGAGGCGCGCAACGCCGAGACGCCGATCGAGCGCAAGCCGGAGTGGATCCGCACCACGGCGAAGATGGGCCCCGAGTTCACCCAGCTCCACTCGATGGTCAAGGGCCAGGGCCTGCACACCGTGTGCCAGGAGGCCGGCTGCCCGAACATCTTCGAGTGCTGGGAGGACCGCGAGGCCACCTTCCTCATCGGCGGCGACACGTGCACACGACGCTGCGACTTCTGCGACATCGCCACCGGGCGCCCGCAGGCCCTCGACCTCGACGAGCCGCGCCGCGTCGCCGAGTCGGTCCGCACCATGGGCCTGCGGTACTCCACCGTCACCGGCGTCGCGCGGGACGACCAGCCCGACGGCGCGGCCGGCCTCTACGCCGAGACGATCCGCCAGATCCACGCGCTCAACCCGAACACCGGCGTCGAGATCCTCCCCCCGGACTTCGGCGCCCGCCCCGAGCTCGTGGGCCAGGTCTTCGACGCCCGCCCGGAGGTCTTCGCGCACAACCTCGAGACCGTCCCCCGGATCTTCCGCCGGATCCGCCCGGCCTTCACGTACGAGAAGTCCCTCCTGGTCCTCTCGATGGCGCGCGACGCCGGCCTCGTGACGAAGTCCAACCTCATCCTCGGGATGGGCGAGGAGGACCACGAGATCGAGGCGGCCCTCCACGACCTCCACGACGCCGGCTGCGACATCCTCACCATCACGCAGTACCTCCGGCCGTCCCCGACGCACCACCCCATCGACCGGTGGGTCAAGCCCGAGGAGTTCGTCCACTGGTCCGAGCTCGCCGAGGAGATCGGGATCAAGGGCGTCATGGCCGGCCCGCTCGTGCGCAGCAGCTACCGCGCCGGTCGGCTCTGGGCCACCGCGATGCGTCGGTGGGGCCGGCCCATCCCGGAGCACCTGTCCCACCTCGCCGACGCCGGCTCGGACCCCGCCCGGCAGGAGGCCGCGGCGTTGGTCGCCCGGGCGGCGCGCACCGTATCCTGAGTCCCTGCCCGCGGCCTCCCGCGCGCACCACCGCCCGCACCGACGAGGAGCCCAGCCGCCCGTGTCCGACCAGCCCGAGAAGAAGACCGGCCGCATCGCCGAGATCCGCCAGGCCTACCGCGCGATCAAGTCCCTCGACCCGAAGCTCGGGTGGTGGATGCTCGGGGCCGGCCTGCTCACGGCGGCGGTCATCATCGGGATCGGCGCCATCGTCGGCGGCGGCTGGCTCTGGTACTCGGTCTTCGTCGCCATCCCGGCGGCGCTCCTCGCGGCGACCGTCGTCATGAACCGGCGCGGCAACAACGCGATGTACAACGCCCTCGAGGGCCAGGTCGGCGCCGCCGGTGCCGCCCTCACCGGGATGGGGCGGCGTGGCTGGTTCGCGGAGCAGGAGCCGGTGGCGCTCGACGGGGCCCGAGGCACCCGCCCGAGCGACCTCGCCGGCGCCGCGATGGTGTTCCGCGCCCTCGGCCGGCCGGGCATCGTCCTCATCGGCGAGGGCCCGAGCGGCCGGGTCCGCAAGCTCCTCAAGCAGGAGGAGAAGAAGGTGGCGCGCGTCGCCCCCGGCGTCCCCATCCACCTCTGGGTCATCGGCGACGGCGAGGACGAGGTCCCCGTCCGCAAGCTCTCCGGGAAGCTGACCCGGATGAAGCCCGTGCTCACCAAGGCCGAGGTGTCGGTCGTCAACAAGCGGCTGAAGTCGCTCGGCGGCCTGCGCCCGCCGCTGCCCAAGGGCATCGACCCGACGAAGGCCCGGATGGACCGCAAGGCGATGCGCGGGCGGTGAGCCCGCTGTCGGCCGCGGAGCTCTACGCCCTCGCGCGCCGGCTCCGCGACGAGGCCGAGCTCGCCACTCCCCCCGCCGGCCACTGACGCCGGCACGACGCGGGTCGGCCCCGCCTCCGGTGGGGGGCGGGGCCGACGCGGTCAGCGGGCGGGCGTGCTCCTCAGAGCCGCTGCTTGGCCAGCTTGGTCATCGAGACCCCCAGGAGGATCTGGACGACACCCAGGGCCATCGCCATGGCGCTGACACCGAAGGCGAGCACCGAGGTGAAGAGGGAGGCCCGGAGGAACGAGCCGTTCATGACGGTGGCGCGGACCGGGTCCTCGCGGTCGAGCTGCGCGTAGGTCTTGCCGCCCGAGGCCTTGAGGGCGTGCTCGTTGATGATCTGCGCCTGGGCGTAGGCGCTGAACGGGCCGTTGACGTCGTTGCCGGCGAGGAACGAGGAGTCCTCGGCGACGGTGACCTTCTCGGCGGAGAGCTGGTTCTGGACGAGGATCCAGGTGCTCGCGCCGCCGATGAGCATGATCGCGCCGACGATGGCGACGACCCAGCCGGTGACCTTGAAGAACCCGCGGTCGGACTTCTCCTCGACCGTGGTCTCGGGGTTGTTCGTGGTGGTGCTCATGTTCTGCTCCTGCCCTGTGGTGGTCTTCGCCGGCTGTCTCCCTCCGGCACGGCCCATTCTCCTACGACGTGTAGTAGTACAGCAAACTCACAGGAACGTGGCGTCACTCACACGCGCCGCGCGCCGCGGCGGCGCCGCTCAGCGGGGCAGGTGGACGATCCGCGTCCCCGCCGCGACGTCGTGCAGTCCCCGGCCGTCCGAGCCGACGAGCACGGCCGGGACGAAGAGACAGAGGAGCACGGTCCGGATGAGGACCTGGAGCGGGTAGACCCCCTCACGCACCTGCCAGACCTGCATCCCGAAGATGCGATGGCCGATCGTGGCACCCATCGTCCCGACGAGGAGCAGGTTCTCCAGCGCGAAGATCCCGAGGGGCGCGAAGGCCTGCAGCCCCCCCGCGGCGCTGTCGACCCCGAGGAGTCCGATCGCGATGAGCTGGCAGAGCAGCCAGTCGACGAGGACCGCGCCGAGGCGGCGGAGGAACGTGGCGGTGGCCGGCGATGCGGAGCCGTCGGTCGAGGGGGGCACGTGCGCCACTGTAGAGGCGTCCCGGCGGCGTCCACGCCTCGGGCGGTCCGTCCCACGGATTGGTACGGTTGCCTGCGTTACACCGGCGAAACGTCCGGGTCACGGTGGGGAAACCCCTCCCCCCTAGCGTCGTCGACAACGCCCCGGGGCCGGCTCTGGCCCCTGCACCGAACCAGGAGGTTCAGCATTGTTCAGCTCCGCTGACGAGGTCCTCGCCTACATCGAGGCCGAGGACGTCAAGTTCGTCGACATCCGGTTCTGCGACCTGCCCGGCGTCATGCAGCACTTCAACGTGCCGGCGTCGACCGTCGACAAGGACTTCTTCACCAACGGCCAGATGTTCGACGGGTCCTCGATCCGTGGCTTCCAGGCCATCCACGAGTCCGACATGAAGCTCGTCCCGGACCCGACGACGGCCTACGTGGACCCGTTCCGCGTCGAGAAGACGCTCATCATGAACTTCAGCATCGTCGACCCGTTCACCGGTGAGCCCTACGGCCGGGACCCGCGCAACATCGCGGCCAAGGCCGAGGCGTACCTGAAGTCGACCGGCATCGCCGACACCGCGTACTTCGGCGCGGAGGCGGAGTTCTACGTCTTCGACGACGTCCGCTTCGAGACCAAGCAGAGCGCCGGCTACTACTTCATCGACTCCGTCGAGGCGGCCTGGAACACCGGCCGCGCCGAGGAGGGCGGGAACCGCGGGTACAAGACCCGCTACAAGGGCGGCTACTTCCCAGTGCCCCCGGTCGACCACTTCGCCGACACCCGCGACAAGATCTGCCTCAACCTCGCGGCCGTCGGCCTCACCGTCGAGCGCAGCCACCACGAGGTCGGCACGGCCGGTCAGCAGGAGATCAACTACCGGTTCAACACCCTGCTCCAGTCCGGCGACGACATGATGAAGTTCAAGTACATCGTCAAGAACACGGTGTGGGAGATGGGCAAGACGGCGACGTTCATGCCCAAGCCGATCTTCGGTGACAACGGGTCGGGGATGCACACCCACCAGTCGCTGTGGAAGGACGGCGAGCCGCTGTTCTACGACGAGCGCGGCTACGGCGGCCTCTCCGACCTCGCCCGCTGGTACATCGGCGGCCTGCTCCGGCACGCCCCCGCGCTGCTCGCCTTCACCAACCCGACGGTGAACAGCTACCACCGCCTCGTCCCCGGCTACGAGGCCCCGGTCAACCTCGTCTACTCGGCCCGGAACCGCAGCGCCTGCGTCCGCATCCCGATCACCGGGGACAGCCCCAAGGCCAAGCGCCTCGAGTTCCGCGTCCCGGACCCGTCGTCCAACCCCTACCTGTGCTTCGCCGCGCAGCTCATGGCGGGGCTCGACGGCATCAAGAACCGGATCGAGCCGCCGGAGCCGGTCGACAAGGACCTCTACGAGCTCCCCCCGGAGGAGCACGAGGCGATCGCCCAGGTCCCCGGCTCGCTGCCGGAGGTCCTCGACGCGCTCGAGGCCGACCACGACTTCCTCCTCGAGGGCGACGTGTTCACCGAGGACCTCATCGCCGCGTGGATCGACTGGAAGCGCAAGAACGAGGTGGACCCCATCCGCCTCCGCCCGCACCCCCACGAGTTCGAGCTCTACTTCGATCTCTGACCCCGAGCGGGTCGTCGACCGGAGGAGCCGGGGTCATCACCCCGGCTCCTCCGGCGTGTGCGCTCACCGGGGCCGGACGGTGAGCGACTGGGCCAACGTACCGAGCGGGCCTCGGGCGTCGTGCAGGCGACTGCTCGTGATGCCGATGCCGTTGTCCCCGAACGACACCGACGCGTCGATGCCGAGCCACTCCCCCACCGGTGTGCGCAGCAGGTGGGCGGTGAGGTCGACGTTGGGGAAGTGGACGAGCTCCGGGTCGGCGCGCACCGTCATCCCGTTCGCGATGTCGAGGAGGCCGGCCATCCGTGCCGTCGGGCTCACCTCCTCGCCGTCGAGCAGCGGGCGGGTCGAGCGGACCCAGAACCAGCCGCGCCCCGGCTCCTCGAGGTGACGCCGCAGCTCGACGGTGCGAATGAAGCCGCCCGGCCAGGTGAAGGTGGGCGACCACTCGGGGAGCTCGTCCGGTCCCGGGATGGGGGGCAGGGGCGTCCCGGCCAGGGTGCTGGTGTCGCGTTCCTCGAGCAGCCACGCCCGCAGGACGACGATCCGCCGCCCGGCGTGCGACAGGCTGGCCTCGACGAGCTCGATCGTCCGGCCCGGGCGCAGCACCCGCACCTCGGCGTCGACCTCCTCGACGGGGACCGTCCCGAGGATGTCGTAGGAGAGCCGGCTGAGGACCAGTCCGTCGTCCCGCCGCTCGTCACGGTCGCGCTCGACGACGTGCGCGAGCAGGCCGAGCGCGGGCGCGATGTGTTGCTCGTCCTCCTGCCACGCCCCGCCGGTGTGTTCGGTCGCCCGGAACCGGGTCGGGCCGAGACGTTCGAAGTAGGCCACCCTGGGGATCCTCTCGTGCGGGGGACCGGTCGAGGCCGAGCCTAGGCACCCCCGCCGTCCCGAGGCGCCGGCAGCCCCTGACGACTTGATTGACAATGGAACACGATGCAAAATTGAGTCGTTCTCACTCATGTACACGCCCCGGGCATCCACCCGGACCCTCACCCACACGGAGGACACCCATGGCCACGACCTTCGACCCGTTCCGCGACCTCGACCGGATGCTCGCCGGCACCCTGCGCAGCCCGGCCAGCACGGCGATGCCGATGGACCTCTTCCGCACCGGCGAGACCTTCGTCGCCAAGGTCGACCTCCCCGGGGTCGACCCGAGCACCATCGACGTCGACGTCGAGGACCGCACCCTCACCATCCGCGCCGAGCGCCGCGAGCAGGCCGACGACGACGTGCAATGGCTCTCCCACGAGCGCCCCAGCGGCACGTTCGCCCGCCAGCTGACCCTCGGCTACGGCGTCGCCCTCGACCGGATCTCCGCCGACTACTCCGACGGCGTCCTGACGCTCACCATCCCGGTCGCCGAGGAGGCCAAGCCGCGCAAGATCGCGGTGAACCACACCGGTGGCCACCAGGTCATCGCCGGTGAGGCCGAGAAGGAGCCCACCGGCGCCTGACCCGGGCCGGGGGCCCGAGATCGCCCCCACCCCGCCCGCCCGTCGAGGCGGTGGCGCGCGGTACTCCCCGCGCCATCGCCTCGACCCGTCTGGGCGCCCGTGCCGTCGTACGGGATGATCGGCGCATGCGCGACACGACTCGTTCCGACCTCATCGCCCAGCTCGTCGACGCCGGCCGCCACGTCGTGGAGCGCGGCCTGGTCCAGGCGAGCGGAGGCAACCTCTCGGCCCGCGTCCCCGGCACGAACCGGTTCCTCGTCACCGCGACGGGCACCTGGCTGGACCGGCTCACGGAGCAGGACTTCACCGAGCTGACCCTCGACGGTGAGCGCGTCGGCGGAGCCGCCCGACCCTCGGTCGAGTGGAAGCTGCACCAGCGGACCTACGCCGTCCGCGAGGACGTCGCGGCCGTGGTCCACCTGCACCCCCAGCACGTCCTCCTCGTCGACCTGCTCGGCGCGCCCATCCGGTTCACGACGCTGGACCACCAGTACTACCTCGGCAGCGCGGGACGCGTCCCCTTCCACCCGTCGGGGTCGGACGAGATCGCCGACGCGGCCGCCGAGGCGGCGCGCTCGCACGACGCAGTGGTCCTCGCCCACCACGGCTGCTCGGCGCTCGGGGACACCGTCTCGATGGCCCTGCGGCGCGCCCTCAACCTCGAGGAGGCGGCGACGATGACCTACCGGCTGCTCCTCGCCGGGAACACCACCGCTGACTTCCCGGCGGAGTGGAAGGACGACATCATCAGCGTCTGAGCCGGCCTCACCGGGCCAAGGCCAGGCTCGCGAGGGCGACGAGCCAGGAGACAAACGACCCCACGAGGAAGTACTCGGTGACCGCGTCGATGCCGACACCGGCCAACCACACGGCGAGCCACGTCACGTCAGCTCCCGTAGCAGGGCCTGCGCCGCGAGCACCGCGCCGATGCCGTCGGCCCGCACCCTCTGGGAGACGGCCGAGGCGCTGATGCCCTCGCGCGCGGCCGGCTCGAGCTGGGTCGCCTGCGGTTCCATGAGCCCCCTGAGCAGTCGGACGGACCGTTCCGACAACGAGCCAACCAGATGGTCCCGACAGCGCAGTGCGGCGTTGACCGCGTCCTGCGCCGGGTCGGGGTCCGCGCTCCGGTACGCGGTGCGCGACCAGCGGGTCGCCGCACGCTCGGCCGCCGCCTCGGCCTCCTCGACCGCCTCCCGTGCCGACCACCAGCCGGGACCGTCCTGGAGGCCTCGCTCGGCGTCGAGGACCGTGACCTCACCGCGGCCCACGCCGATGCGGACGTCCACCTCCGGCAGGAGGTCTACCCGGACGAGCAACGCGGCCTCGAGGGCCGTGCCCAGCGATGGGTACGTCCCCTGGAACTCGTCCCCGACGGTGACCCGCAGCCCCTCGCGTGCGGCGACGAGCCCGTCCACGGTGGCCAGGGTCCGCTCGACGACACGGTGGAGGTGCCGGCGGTCAGCGTGAAGGCTGGAGCGGCTACGGAGCTGTGCTCCCCGCGACGAGGCCCGCCGGCGTCCTCCCGGTGGCCGGCTCGAGGACCCCGCGCTCGGTCGCCACGGCGTCGACGAACCGGGCCGGCGTGACGTCGAAGGCCGGGTTGAACCCGGGCGAGGCCTCGGGCGCGGTCCGCACCCCGGCGTACGACGTCACCTCCTCCCCCGGACGCTCCTCGATCTCGATGGCCGCGCCGTCGGGCGTCGACACGTCGACCGTCGACCACGGGGCGGCGACCATGAACGGGATCCCCGCCTCGCGGCACGCGAGCGCGACGCCGAGCGTCCCCACCTTGTTCGCGACGTCGCCGTTGGCCGCCACCCGGTCGGAGCCGACGAGCGCGCAGTCGACGAGGCCGCGCAGGATGGTCGAGGCGGCCGCGCCGTCGACCTGGACCGCGTGCGGGATGCCGTCGGCGGCGAGCTCGTAGGC
The DNA here is from genome assembly GCA_035702545.1 of Phycicoccus sp. GTDB lineage: Bacteria > Actinomycetota > Actinomycetes > Actinomycetales > Dermatophilaceae > DASSQJ01. Next base: position 367 of record DASSQJ010000166.1, on the reverse strand, counting down.
GGTGAGCCGGGCCCCCTGGAGCAGCGGCCGGGTCTCGTCGGCGTAGACGAACTCCAACCGGCCCCGCTCGTGGAGCTCGCGGACGACACCAAGCGCCGTCCCCCACCCGGCGGTCGCGAGCGACCCGGTGTTGCAGTGGGTGATGACCCGCAGGCGCGGCCGGTCGATGCGGGCGAGCAGCCAGTCCGCCCCGAGCCGCGAGAGCTCGCGGTTGGCCGCCTCGTCCTCGGTCGCCACCTCCCGCGCCGCGGCGAGGACGGCGTCACGGCCCCGGTCCATGAGCGGCCGCACCCGGTCCACCCCCCACGCGAGGTTCACCGCCGTGGGCCGCGCCGAGCGCACCCGCTCGACCGCGGCCTGCACGCCG
>DASSQJ010000165.1:0-23385 GCA_035702545.1 Phycicoccus sp. | reverse complement strand
CTCACCCGACGGCCGGCTCATCGCCGTGGGAAGAATGGACGGGCAGCTCGGCCTGGCGTCCGTCGACACCGGGAACTGGGTCCTCGAACCCCGGAAGGTGTACGCGGGACCGGTCGACGGCGTCGAGTTCTCGCCCGACGGCTCGCTGCTGGTCACCAGCGGGAACGACGGCCGGATCCGGCTGTGGGACGGTCGTTCCGGTGCCTCACGCGGGTCGGTGCGCGCCGTTCCGGCGGGCGTGAGGTCGTTCGTGACCTTCCGCGAGGACGGTCGCGCCCTGATGGTCGCGGGGAGTGACGGCTCGGTGCGCCGCTGGGACCTGCGCATCGAGACCTGGGCCCGGTTGGCGTGCGCGCGCGCCGGTCGTGACCTCACCACCGAGGAGTGGGTCGACATCTTCGGCGAGGACCAGCCGTACCGACGCACCTGTCCGACGACGTAGGCCGCAGCCGTCGCGGGCGGGCGGCTCCCACAGACGCGCTCCGACCTACGCTGGGTCCGTGGAGGACCTCGTCGACGACTGGCCGGTGTGGGTCGTCCTCGTCGTCTTCTGGTGCGGGGCCTTCGCCCGGGGTGCCGTGACGTACTGGGCGGGCCGCGGGGTGCGCGCCGGGGGAGCGCACACCCGGTGGGCCCGCCACCTCGACCGTCCGGTCGTGGCCCGCGCCGAGGGCTGGGTGCGCCGGTTCGGGCCGCCCGCCGTGGCCCTCGGGTTCCTCACCGTCGGCGTCCAGACGGCGATCAACGCCGCAGCCGGCATGCTGCGGATGCCGCTGCGCCGGTTCCTGCCGGCCGTCGCCGTCGGGGCGCTGCTCTGGGCCGTCCTCTACACGACCGTCGGCCTGGCCGTCGTCGACGCGTGGCTCGGTGACCTCTCCTGGTGGTGGGTCGCCGTCGCCGTGGGGACCGTCGTCGGGGTGGTCCTCGGGTCGCGGTGGCTGGAGCGCCCGCGCACCGCCCGGGACGAGCCGGAGCCGGCCCAGGAGGACGTTGGCTGACCGCATGATGGGCGCGGACGTCCACATGCTGGCACGGACCTATCATGGACGCCGGCACAGCGGCGTGCCGCGACCCCACCGCTGCACCGAGAGTAGGGACCTTTCGTGACCAAGCCCGTCGTCCTCATCGCCGAAGAGCTCTCACCCGCAACCATCGACGCCCTCGGACCCGACTTCGAGGTCCGGCACACCGACGGAGCGGACCGCGCCGCCCTGCTGCCCGCCCTCGCTGACGCCGACGCCGTCCTCATCCGCTCGGCGACCCGGATGGACGCCGACGCGATCGCCGCCGCGAGGCACCTCAAGGTCATCGCGCGCGCCGGGGTCGGCCTCGACAACGTCGACGTCGACGCCGCGACCAAGGCGGGCGTCATGGTCGTCAACGCCCCCACCTCGAACATCACGAGCGCCGCGGAGCTCGCCGTCGGCCTCCTCCTCGCCAGCGCCCGCAACATCGCCCCGGCGAACGCGGCGCTCAAGGGCGGGGCGTGGAAGCGCAGCCAGTACGGCGGCGTCGAGCTGCTCGACAAGAAGGTCGGCATCGTCGGCTTCGGACGGATCGGCCAGCTCGTCGCCGAGCGCCTCAAGGGCTTCGGGGTGGAGATCCTCGCCTACGACCCGTATGTCTCGGTCCAGCGGGCCGGCCAGCTCGGCGCGCGCCTCGTGACGCTCGACGAGCTGCTCGCCGAGTCCGACTTCATCACCATCCACCTCCCGAAGACCCCGGAGACCCTCGGCCTCATCGGCAAGGAGGCGCTCGCCAAGGTCAAGCCGACGGTCCACGTCGTCAACGCCGCCCGCGGCGGGGTCCTCGACGAGGAGGCGCTCGCCGACGCCATCGCGGAGGGCCGGGTCGCCGGCGCCGGGCTCGACGTCTTCGCGAAGGAGCCGTGCACCGACAGCCCGCTCTTCGCGTACGAGCAGGTCGTCGTCACGCCGCACCTCGGCGCCTCGACCGAGGAGGCCCAGGAGAAGGCCGGGGTCGCGGTCGCCCGCTCGGTGCGGCTCGCCCTCGGTGGCGACCTCGTCCCGGACGCGGTCAACGTGTCCGGCGGCACCGTCGCCGAGGAGGTCCGGCCCGGCATCGACCTCGTCGAGAAGCTCGGCCGGCTCTTCACGGCTATCGCGGGGACCGTGCCGGTCCAGCTCGACGTCGAGGTCCGCGGCGAGATCACCGAGCACGACGTGTCGATCTGGGAGCTCTCGGCGCTCAAGGGCCTGTTCACCGACGTCATCGAGGACCCGGTGACCTACGTCAACGCCCCGCACCTGGCGAAGGAGCGGGGCTGCGAGTCGCGGCTGGTCACCGAGGCGGTCTCCGACGACTTCCGCAACGTCACGACCCTCACCGGGACCCTCGCCGACGGCTCGGTCGTCTCGGTCGCCGGCACGCTGACCGGCCCCAAGCTCGTCCAGAAGGTCATCGGCGTCAACGGCTACGACCTCGAGATCCCGCTCAGCGAGCACATGGCGTTCTTCTCCTACGTCGACCGCCCCGGCGTCATCGGCGCGGTCGGCAAGCTCCTCGGCGACGCCGACGTCAACATCGCCGAGATGCAGGTCTCGCGCGACGGCGCCGTCGGCACGGCCCTCGTCGCGCTCACCGTCGACACGGTGATCCCCGAGGACGTCGTCCACGCCATCGAGAAGGAGATCGGCGCCGACATCGTCCGCACCGTCAACCTCACCTGACCCCACTTTCCCTCCGGATGCCGGAACCTTCACCTGCGCGCCGGTTCGGTTCCGGGCGCCCGGGCAAGGTTCCCGTCGCCACGGATTCCGCTGACCACGGCGCCGGCGACCGCCGGGATCCGTCGCGAGCCGCCGGTGTGGCGCGCGTCTCAGGAGGTTTGGCGTCCACATGGTGAAAACCGGCTGACGGATAGTAGGACGTCCACCTACCGTGGATGTCATGACGCTGTCGGCCGTACTCCTCATTCCCGGCCGCGGCGAGGTTCGGTAGTCAGCATCCTCGCCGCGGAGACCCCGCGACGTCGCTGACCGCTCGCCGGCCCCACAACCGGCTCGAGCTCCGAAACCACCCACACGTGCGGCGCGAGCCGCGGAAGCGAGACGGCAATGAACGAGAACACCACCCTGGACGAGGCCACGCTGGCCCGTCAGGCGCTGCAGGAGTCCATGGACCTGCGCGACCAGGGCCACGCGGACGACTGACCGCGCCGCCCCAGGCCGGGCCGTCCCGCCATCCACTGGCTGGGACGGCCCGTCCGCATCCCGGACGCCTTGCCTAGGCTGACCCCATGACCGAGCCCGTCTCCGAGCCGACCCCGAGCACGCTGGACATCGCCGTCATCGGTGGGGACGGCATCGGTCCGGAGGTCGTCGCGGAGGGCCTGAAGGTGCTCGACGCGGTGACCGCCGCCGCCGGACCGAAGGTCTCGACCACCGAGTACGACCTCGGTGCGGCGCGCTGGCACCGCACCGGCGAGACCCTCCCCGAGTCCGTCCTCGCGGAGCTGGCCGGCCACGACGCCATCCTCCTCGGCGCGATCGGTGACCCGAGCGTCCCCAGCGGCGTCCTCGAGCGCGGCGTGCTCCTGCCGCTGCGCTTCGCTCTCGAGCACTACGTCAACCTGCGGCCGGCGAAGCTCTACCCCGGGGTCGGGAGCCCGCTCGCCGTCGACCGGGTGGCGCCCAGGGGGATCGACTTCCTCGTCGTCCGCGAGGGCACCGAGGGGCCGTACGTGGGGAACGGCGGTGCGCTGCGCGTGGGGACCCCGAACGAGGTGGCCACCGAGGTGAGCGTCAACACCCGCTTCGGCGTCGAGCGCGTCGTCCGCGACGCCTTCGCGCGGGCCCGCAGCCGGCCGCGCCGGCACCTCACCCTGGTCCACAAGCACAACGTCCTCACCCACGCCGGTCACCTGTGGCGGCGGACCGTCGAGGAGGTGGGCGCGGAGTTCCCGGACGTGGAGACCGCCTACCAGCACGTCGACGCCGCGACGATCTTCCTCGCGACCGACCCGGGCCGCTTCGACGTCATCGTCACCGACAACCTCTTCGGCGACATCATCACCGACATCGCCGCGGCGATCGCCGGCGGGATCGGGCTCGCGGCCAGCGGGAACATCAACCCGGAGCGGCGGTACCCGAGCATGTTCGAGCCGGTCCACGGGTCCGCGCCCGACATCGCCGGGCAGGGGAAGGCCGACCCCACCGCGACGATCCTCTCGGTCGCGATGCTCCTCGCCCACCTCGGCCGCGCCGAGGAGTCCGAGCGGGTGGAGCGCGCAGTCGCCGCGGACCTCGCCGAGCGGGGCAGTGCACCACGCTCGACGAGCGCGGTCGGGGACGCGATCGCCGCGCGCCTCTGAGCCACGCGGCGGCGTCCCGGCTCAGTCGAACAGGTCGGTCTCCGTCCGGCGCGGCTCCCGGACGAGGGCCACCCCCTCCGGGAGGCCGACGACGACGAACCCGTCCCGCGTCACCTCGAGCGAGACCCGGGACCCGCCGAGCGCGACGTTGTCCAGCCGCAGGGGGAGGAACGGGGCGGGGACGATGGGGGCGAGGTGCACGGTGCCGTGGGGCACGCCGGGGGAGAAGCGCAGCATCGAGCGGAGCAGGTGCAGGGGCGTGGCCGACGCCCAGGCCTGGGGTGAGCACGACGTGGGGAACGGGACCGGGTCGCGGAAGTCGGAGCGTGCGAAGCCGCAGAACAGCTCGGGCAGCCGGCCCCCGAAGGCGTCCGCCGCCGCCAGCACGCCCTCGGCGATCCGCTGGGCCTCGTCGACGAAGCCGTAGCGAGCCAGGCCGGCCGCGATGATCGCGTTGTCGTGGGGCCAGACCGAGCCGTTGTGGTAGCTCAGCGGGTTGTAGGCGCCCATCGAGGCGCCGAGGGTGCGGACCCCCCATCCGGAGAAGAGGTCCTCGCCGAGCAGGTGCGCCGCGACCGCCTGGGCCTTGTCCTCGTCGACGATGCCGGTCCACAGGCAGTGCCCCATGTTCGAGGCGAGCGCGTCGATGGGTCGCTTGTCGCGGTCGAGGCCGACCGCGAACCAGCCCCGGTCGGGGAGCCACAACTGCTCGTTGAACGCGGCCCGGAGCTCCGCCGCCCGCCCGGCCCAGTGCGCCCGCAGCTCCTCGTCGCCGGCCTCGCGCGCGAAGTGCGCCCGGGCGAGGTACGCCGAGTAGACGTACCCCTGAACCTCGCAGAGCGCGATCGGGGCCTCGGCGAGCCGGCCGTCCGCGAAGTTGACGCCGTCGAACGAGTCCTTCCAGCCCTGGTTGCGCAGGCCCCGGTCGGTGGCCCGCTGGTACTCGACGAAGCCGTCGCCGTCGCGGTCCCCGAACCGGGAGATCCACTCCAGGGCGCGGTCGGCGGCCGGCAGGAGCGCGTCGACCGCGGCTGGTTCGATGCCCCACCGGCGCAGCTCCCCGAGGAGCATGACGAACAGCGGCGTCGCGTCGACGCTGCCGTAGTAGATCTCGGGCTCGCCGGGGACCGGCTCGGAGTCCCCGAAGCGCACCTCGTGGAGGATGCGCCCCGGCTCCTCCTCGGTGACCGGGTCCACGCGGGTGCCCTGCTGGTCGGCGAGGGCCTGGAGGGTGCCGAGGGCGAGCCGGGTGTCGATCGGCAGCGTCATCCACGACGAGAGGATGGAGTCCCGGCCGAACAGCGCCATGAACCACGGTGCCCCGGCGGCGACGGTGACGCGTTCCGGGTGCTCGGGGTCGTCGATGCGCAGCGCCCCGAGGTCCTCGACGCTGCGGGCCAGGGTCCGGGCGAGGCCGGAGTGCCGGGTGTGGACGACGGGGGACCCGGCCCGCCACTCGCCGGCGCGGCGGCGCGCCCGGGCGTACCGGCCGGCGTCCTCGTCGTGCTCGCGCAGCTGGAGCGACTCGCCGTCGAGGGTGGGCTCGACGGCGAGGTCGCACGTCCACTCGCCCCGTGCCGGCACGACGGCCTGCCAGACGAGGATGCCCGGGCGTACCCGCGGCGGCATGGTGCCGTCCTCCCGGGGCGCCACGAGGACGCTGCGGCTGCGACCGGAGCGGTCCTGGCGGAGCTCGAGGAGGTCGGGGTGCGCGTGCACCGAGATGCCGTGGTGGGGGCGCACCCGGCCCTCCTTGACCTCGAAGAGGTTGGCGAAGTCGGCGCCGGCCCGCAGCTCGAGGGTGACGACCGAGGTCTCCCTGCCGAGGTTGCGCAGCCGGAGGGTCTCGCGCATCCCGTCGCCGATCACGCGCTCGCGGACGACGAGCAACGTGCTGTCGGCGGCTCCGGGCCGCGGGCGCGCCCGGGTGACGAAGACGGCGTGGAACGGGTCACGCACCATGACGCTCAGCGGCTCGACCGGGGCGCCGTCCACCTCGAGGACCCACTCGGACAGGATCCGGGTGTCCCGGACGAACAGGCCGGTGGCCGCGCCGGGCTGCACGTCCCCGGACGCCGCGCTGATGCAGAACGAGGAACCCTCGACGAGCGTGGTCGCGGCGGAGCTCCCGTCGAGCCCGACGGGTTCCCCGGAGAAGTCCCAGACCTCGCTCACGCGCGCCTCCTCTACCTCCCGAGACTACGGCCTCCGGCGGGGCCGGTAGCCTCGCGGTAGCACCGTCGCGACCCGAGGAAAGGACCGTCCCTCCATGAGCCTGACCTTCGACCTGCACCGCCGACCCGACCCGGTGAGCGAGGAGCGACGCTCGGAGATCCTCGCCAACCCCGGCTTCGGCGTCCACTTCACCGACCACATGGTCACCGCGACCTGGACGTCGGGTCAGGGGTGGCACGACGCGGCCGTCTCCGCGTACGGACCGATCACCCTGATGCCCGCCGCCGCGGTCCTCCACTACGCCCAGGAGGTCTTCGAGGGGCTCAAGGCCTACCGGCACGAGGACGGCTCGGTGTGGGCCTTCCGTCCGGAGGCCAACGCCGAGCGGATGCAGCGCAGCGCACGCCGCCTCGCCCTCCCCGAGCTGCCCTCCGAGGACTTCCTCGCCTCGCTGCGTGCCCTCGTCGAGGTCGACGAGGCGTGGGTGCCCGCCTACGGCACCGGCGAGACGAGCCTCTACCTGCGGCCGTTCATGTACGCCTCGGAGGCCTTCCTCGGGGTGCGCCCGGCCGACGAGGTGACCTACTGCCTCATCGGCTCACCTGCGGGCGCGTACTTCCCGCGCGGGCTCAAGCCGGTCACGCTGTGGCTCTCGGAGCACTACGCCCGCGCCGGCGAGGGCGGCACCGGCGCCGCCAAGACGGGCGGCAACTACGCCTCCTCCCTCGCCGGCCAGCTCGAGGGCATCGAGCACGGCTGCGACCAGGCGGTGTTCCTCGACTCCTCGACGCACACGTACATCGAGGAGCTCGGCGGGATGAACATCTTCTTCGTCACACGCGACAACCGGCTCCTCACGCCCGAGCTCACCGGGACGATCCTCGAGGGCGTCACCCGGAGCTCGATCCTCCAGCTCGCCAAGGAGCTCGGCCTCGAGCCGGAGGAGCGCCGCATCGAGATCCAGGAGTGGAAGGACGGCGTGGCCGACGGCTCCATCACCGAGGTCTTCGCGTGTGGGACCGCCGCCGTCGTCACCCCGGTCGGGGAGCTGCGGTGGGAGGGCGGCTCGGCGCCGTCGACGGCCGGCGAGGAGGGCGGCGAGGTGACCCGGGCCGTCCGGACCCGCCTGCTCGACGTCCAGTACGGGCGGGTCGAGGACACCCACGGCTGGCTCACCCGGCTCGTGTGACCTCCGCACTGGTTCTCGCTCGGCGGAAGGGGTAGAACAGGAGCGAGGGATGCCATCCCTCGCGCAGGGAACCAGGAGCACCCATGACCAACGGCAGCCTCGTCACTTCCGGCGTCGTGGTCCTCGCGCTGGCGGCGCTCACGTTCCTCGTGGTCCGGGGGAGAGCGCGACGCGACGCGGCCCGCGCCGCTGAGGCGGAGCGGGCCCGGGAGCGCCAGGAGCAGCTCGGCCGGGAGGTTCGCGAGCGGCTCGCGGCGCTCTCTGAGTCCCCCCACGCCTGGCAGCATGCCCGCGACGAAGCGGCCCGCGAGGACGCCGAGACCCAGACGGTGGACCTGCGGCGCGGCACCGCCGCGGACCGCGACCCGTGGTCCTCGGGTGGCGGCGCCGGTCGTCCGCCCCGCCACGCCGACGGGGACCACGGGCTCGGGCGCACCGGCTGACGACATTCGGGCGTGCCAAAGGTTCACCCGCGGACCATTCGCGGCATACTTCCCCCATGACCCGGGCCCAGCCGTCGGCGCCCTCCCCACGGCTGCCCGACGCGGTGCTCCGGCCGGCCGTCGGGAACGTCTTCGAGACGACGGTCGAGCAGCTGGCGACCGCCATCCGGCTCGGCGTGTTCGTCGCCGGGGAGCAGCTGCCGCCCGAGCGCGAGCTCGCCGAGCGCCTTGGGGTCTCCCGCAACACCCTGCGCGAGGCCATCGCCGCGCTGCGCGACTCCGGCCTGGTGCGAACCCGCCGTGGGCGCGGCGGCGGCAGCGAGGTGACCTACCGGGGCGAGGACCCCGGCGGCTCCGGGGCCCCGGTCCGCCACGGCGCGGCGCTCGAGGACGCCCTGGAGTTCCGCCGCGTCGTCGAGCCCGGGGCCGCCCGGCTCGCGGCGACCCGGCAGCTCGCCGGGGACCAGCGCGAGTGGCTGCGCTCCTCCGCCCGGGAGGCCCGGGCGGCCGGACCCGGCGCGCTGCGCATCGCCGACTCCCGCCTCCACCTCGCCATCGCCACGGTCACCGGCTCGCCGATGCTCGTCGAGGCGGTGACCCGGGCGCAGGCGGCGCTCGGCGAGCTGCTCGCGGCCATCCCCGTGCTTCCGGTGAACATCGCCCACTCGCACGACCAGCACGACACGGTCGTCGCCGCCATCCTCGCCGGGGACCCGGAGGGGGCCCGCGCCACGATGGAGGAGCACTGCGACGCGACGTCGGCGCTCCTCCGCGGACTCATCGGATGACCGGGAGGACACCCTGATGCCCAGCTCGATCCACCGCGGCGGGCCGCCCCAGCTGACCCTCGAACGGCTGCGGGCCGACGTCAGCGCGGGGGCCGTCGACACCGTCGTGGTCGCCTTCACCGACATGCAGGGCCGGCTCATGGGCAAGCGCCTCCACGCGGCGTTCTTCCTCGACCACGTCCTCGAGCACGGGACGGAGGGCTGCAACTACCTGCTCGCGGTCGACGTCGAGATGAACACCGTCGGGGGCTACGCGATCTCGTCATGGGAGCAGGGCTACGGCGACTTCGAGTTCGCCCTCGACCTCACGACGCTGCGCCGCACCCCCGGCCAGCCCGCCTCGGTGACCGTCCAGTGCGACCTGCGCTGGCTCGACGGTTCCGGTCCCGTGCGCCAGAGCCCGCGGGCGATCCTTACCGGACAGGCCGAGCGGGCCGCCGACCTCGGCTACCGGGCGATCGCGGGGACCGAGCTCGAGTTCATCCTCTTCGAGGACTCCTACGACGAGGCGTGGGACCGCCGCTACCACGGCCTCACCGGGGCCAACCGCTACAACGTCGACTACTCGATCCTCGGGGGCACCAAGGTCGAGCCCGTCCTGCGCGAGCTGCGCAACGAGATGTATGCCGCGGGGTGCACCGTCGAGGGGGCCAAGGGGGAGTGCAACCTCGGCCAGCACGAGATCGCGTTCCTCTACGACGACGTCGTCCGCACGTGCGACAACCACGTCGTCTACAAGACCGCCGCCAAGGAGATCGCCGCCCGGCACGGCATGTCGATGACGTTCATGGCCAAGTACGACGAGCGGGAGGGCAACTCCTGCCACATCCACCTCTCGCTGCGTGGGCTAGACGGGTCGGTCGTCTTCGCCGACGACGCACGGCCCGGCGGGCAGAGCGAGGTGTTCGACCACTTCCTCGCCGGCGTGCAGTCCACGCTCCGCGAGCTGTCGTACTTCTACGCGCCGAACATCAACTCCTACAAGCGGTTCCAGCCGGGGTCGTTCGCGCCGACGGCCGTCGCGTGGGGTCGTGACAACCGCACCTGCGCGCTGCGGGTCGTCGGCCACGGGTCGGGCCTGCGGATGGAGAACCGGGTGCCGGGCGGGGACGTCAACCCCTACCTCGGCATCGCGGCGATGCTCGCGGGCGGCCTGTACGGCATCGAGAACCAGCTCCCGCTCGACGACCCGATGGTGGGCAACGCCTACACGTCGGCCGCCGAGCACGTCCCGACGACCCTCGCCCAGGCCCGCGACCTCCTCGCCGGCTCGGCGGTGGCCCGCGCCGCCTTCGGCGACGACGTCGTCGACCACTACGTCAACGCCGCCGACGTCGAGATCGCCGCGTACGACGCCGCGGTCACCGACTGGGAGCGCGTCCGCGGCTTCGAGAGGCTGTGAGGAGAGCAGTGACCGCGAGCACGCACGACGTCATCGACCCCTCGACCGAGGGGCTCGTCACCACCGTCGACCTCGTCGGGGTCGAGGAGACCGACGCCGCCGTCGCGCGGGCCGTCGACGTGGGTCCGGCCTGGCGTGCCGTCTCGCCCGCCGACCGCGGGATGCTCCTGCGCCGCTTCGCCGACGCCGTCGAGGAGCACCGCGAGGAGCTGGCCCGGCTCGAGGTCCGGAACGCGGGGCACACCATCGGCAACGCCCGGTGGGAGGCGGGGAACGTCGTCGACGTGCTGCGCTACTACGCCGCAGCCCCCGAGCGGCTCTTCGGGCGGCAGATCCCGGTCGCGGGCGGGATCGACGTGACGTTCAAGGAGCCGCTCGGCGTCGTCGGCGTCATCGTGCCCTGGAACTTCCCGATGCCGATCCTCGGGTGGGGGATGGCGCCGGCCCTCGCCGCGGGGAACACCGTCGTCGTGAAGCCGGCGGAGCTGACCCCGCTCACCGCGATGCGCATCGGCGAGCTCGCGCTCGAGGCAGGGCTACCCGAGGGCGTGCTCACCGTGCTGCCGGGCAAGGGGTCGATCGTCGGCGAGCGGTTCGTCACCCACCCGGACGTCCGGAAGATCTGCTTCACCGGGTCCACGCAGGTGGGCCAGGGGATCATGCGCCGGGCGGCCGACCAGGTGAAGCGGGTGACCCTCGAGCTCGGCGGGAAGTCGGCGAACATCGTCTTCGCCGACGCCGACCTCGAGAAGGCGGCCGCGAGCGCGCCGATGTCCTTCCTCGACAACGCCGGCCAGGACTGCTGCGCCCGCAGCCGCATCCTCGTCGAGCGCAGCGTCCACGACGCGTTCCTCGAGCGCTTCGAGGCGGCGATCCGGGACGTCGTCGTCGGCGACCCGGGCGACGAGGCGTCCCAGATGGGCCCGCTCGTCAGCGCGGGGCAGCGCGAGGCCGTCCGCGGCTTCGTCGAGCACGCCGAGGAGGACGTCGAGGTCGCCTTCCGCGGCTCCGCGCCCGACGGACCCGGGTGGTGGTACCCGCCCACCGTCGTGCTCCCCGGCTCGACGGCCGACCGCGTCTGGCGTGAGGAGGTCTTCGGGCCGGTCGTCGCGGTCCTGCCGTTCGACGACGAGGCCGAGGCCGTGGCGCTGGCCAACGACACCGCGTACGGGCTGTCCGGGTCGATCTGGACCCGGGACGTCGGCCGGGCCCTCCGCGTCGCCCGCGGCGTGGAGTCGGGCAACCTCTCGGTGAACAGCCACAGCTCGGTGCGGTACTCGACACCGTTCGGCGGCTTCAAGCAGAGCGGCCTGGGCCGTGAGCTCGGACCCGACGCGCTCGACTCGTTCACCGAGGTCAAGAACGTCTTCATCGCGACCGACTGACCACTGTCGGGCCTGTCCCGATCACCACGAAACAGCTGAGGAGTCGTCATGCCAGGCAGGCTCGAGGACAAGGTCGCCGTCGTCACGGGTGGGTGCTCCGGCATCGGCCGGGCCACGGTGCTGCGCTTCGCCGAGGAGGGAGCCCGTGTCGTCGTCGCCGACCTCGCGGACCAGGCCGGTGAGGAGCTCGCCGCGGAGGTGGGCGGCCGGTACGTCCACTGCGACGTCGCGGTCAAGGAGGACGTCGACCGGCTCTTCGCCACGGCGCTCGAGGCCCACGGCCGGGTCGACGTCGCGTTCAACAACGCGGGGATCAGCCCGCCCGAGGACGACTCGATCCTCGACACCGGCCTCGAGGCGTGGCGCCGCGTGCAGGAGGTCAACCTCACGTCCGTCTACCTGTGCTGCAAGGCGGTCATCCCGATCATGCTCGAGCAGGGCGGCGGCTCGATCATCAACACCGCGAGCTTCGTCGCCGTCATGGGGGCCGCGACCTCGCAGATCTCCTACTCGGCCTCCAAGGGCGGGGTGCTGTCGATGACCCGCGAGCTGGGCGTCCAGTTCGCCCGGCAGGGCATCCGGGTCAACGCGCTGTGCCCCGGCCCGGTCAACACCCCGCTGCTGCGCGACCTCTTCGCCGCCGACCCCGAGCGGGCGGCGCGGCGCCTCGTCCACGTCCCGATGGGGCGCTTCGGGGAGCCGGAGGAGATGGCGAACGCCGTCCTCTTCCTCGCCTCCGACGAGTCCAGCTTCGTGACCGCCTCGACCTTCCTCGTCGACGGCGGCATCTCCGGCGCGTACGTGACCCCGCTGTGAGCACGTCCCGGCCCGTCATCGGGATCACCTGCTACGTCGAGGACGTCGACCGCGCGCCCTGGGTCGGCCAGCGCAGCGCGCTCCTGCCGTACCGCTACGTCGACGCGGTGCAACGGGCCGGGGGACTGGCCGTCGTCCTCCCGCCGCGGGAGGACGCGGACGAGCAGATGGCCGAGGCGGTCCTCGAGCGTGTGGACGGCCTGCTCATCGGGGGAGGGGCCGACGTCGAGGCGGCGCGCTACCGTGCCGACCCGCACCCGTCCGCGCAGGCGCCCCGCCGGGACCGGGACCAGTGGGAGATCACCCTCGCCCGGGCCGCCATGCGGGTGGACCTGCCCCTCCTCGGGGTCTGCCGGGGCATGCAGGTCATGGCGGTCGCCGCGGGGGCGACCCTCGAGCAGCACCTGCCTGACGTCGTCGGGCACGACGCGCACTCCCCGACTCCGGGGGAGTACGCGACGCACCCCGTGACGGTCGTGCCGGGCACCCGGCTGGCCGCCGTCCTCGGGGAGGTACCGTCCGACGTCGCCACGTACCACCACCAGGCGGTGCGCCCGGAGTCGCTCGCGGGGTCCGCCTACGTGCCGGCGGCCTGGCACGAGGACGGGACGCTCGAGGCGATGGAGGACCCGGCGGGCCGGTTCCGGGTCGGGGTGCAGTGGCACGACGAGGAGGGGGGTGGCGGGACGGTGATCGACGCCTTCGTCGCCGCCGCTCGGCGCGGCGAGGGGGACTAGCCGTCCCGACCCGGGGTGCCGTCGTCGCTCGCCTCCGCGAGCTCGTGGAGCACCGACCGGAACGTCGACCAGCGCCGAGTTCCCACGAGCCCCGCCCACCGCTGCTCGAGCGCGTCGATCGCGTGCACCGCCCGGTCGACGGCCTCGGCCCCCTCGGCGGTGAGGACGACGAGGCGCACCCGCGCGTCCGCCGGGTCCGCGACCGTCCGCAGGTGCCCGGTCGACCGGAGGGTGGTGACGAACTGCCCGCAGCCCTGCTTGGTCATCCCGACGCGCTCCGCGAGGTCGGTGACGCTCGCCCCACCGGGCGGGATGGCGTGCAGCATCCGCAGCTGCGAGACGCGCAGGCCGTAGGCGGCCTCGGTGTCGAGCTCCTCGCGCATGCGGCGGAGGACCCCGGTCAGCTGCTGGGGGAGTATCTCCTTGACGTGGGTCATAAAGTAACTTTACCTTTTTCGGAGGGCGCACGGCGACCGTGTCGTGAGCCCCGTCCGACGAGGAGCAGGTCATGGACGGACGACACCTTCTCGGAGCCGCTGACGTCGACGACGCGGCCCTGCTCACCATGGTCGCCCGGCTGAACGGCGTCGACGCGGCGGACCTCACCCTGCTCGACTGCGTCGTGTCGGAGTTCCCCTACGACCTCGAGTCGATCACGACCGCCGGCCGCTACCTCGTCCGGGGCCGCGCCTCCCACGGCGATCGGGTCCTGCCGTTCTCCTTCTTCGTCAAGGTCATCCAGTCCTTCGCCCGCTCACCGATGTTCGCCGTCGTGCCGGCGGAGCTGCGCGAGTGGGCGGAGGCCTCGGTGCCGTGGCGGACCGAGGCGCACGCCTACCGGTCCGATCTCGCGGACCGCCTGCCCCCGGGCCTGACCATGCCCCGGGCGGTGGACGTGAGGGACCTCGACGGCTCCTCGGTCGCCATCTGGCTCGAGGAGCTCCGTGTCGTCCCCGTCGTGTGGGACGCGCGACGTCGCGAACGGGCGGCCCGGCTGCTCGGCAGGTTGGCCGGCAGCCCCCGCGTGGCCGAGCTGGCCACCCTCGGGCCGGAGGAGTGGACGGTCCGCGACTACCTCCACGGCCGGTTGCGCCACGTGGTCCTGCCCCTCCTCCGTGGCGAGGCGGTGTGGCGCGCGCCGCTCGTCGCCGCCACCTTCGACGCCGACCTGCGGGCCGGGCTCCTCCGGGTCGCCGACCGGGTGGAGGAGCTCGTCGAGGAGGCCATGGCGCTGCCCCAGGCCGCGGCGCACGGGGACGCCTGCCGGAACAACCTCCTCGCGACCGAGGGCGACCCCGACTTCACGCTCATCGACTTCGGCTTCTGGCGGCGGGGGCCGATCGGCACCGACCTCGGCCAGCTGCTCGTCGGGGAGGTCCAGCTCGGGAGGGAGGCCGCGGTCGACCTCGAGGCGCGGGACGAGGCGAACGTGGACGCCTACGTCCGCGGCCTCAGGGACGAGGGGTGCACCGTCCCCGAGGACAGCGTGCGTCGCGGTCACGCGTTGCAGCTCGTGCTCTTCACCGGGCTGACCTCGGTGCCCGTCGAGCTGCTCGACCGCGAGCCGACCCCGGAGCTGTTCGCGTTCGCGGCCGAGCGGGCCGCCCTCGCCAGGTTCTGCCTCGAGACGTTGGACAGGACGGACGCACTCGCGCGCCGGGGGTGACAATGACCCCCGTGACCACGTTCAACCGGCTCGCCGTCGCCGCCGGAGCGGCGAGTGCGCTCGGCGCCCTCGCCGTCGCCGGGCGCGGCGTCGGCACCGCCCTCGGTGGACGTCCGGACGGAGCGCGCCTGGAGCGGATGCAGCGCTCGCCGCAGTACCGCGCCGGCGCCTTCCACAACTCGAGCCGGAGCACCTCGGCGATGCCGACGAACCAGCGCGACGTCCTCCGGAGGTTCCGCGAGACCGCCGACACCCGCCATCCGGCCGGTCCCATCCCCGTCGTCAGCGCCAACCGGGAGCCGGCGGCGTCCGGGGTCCACGTCACGTGGTTCGGCCACGCGAGCTGCCTCGTCGAGCTCGACGGAGTCCGGATCCTCCTCGACCCGGTGTGGAGCGAACGCTGCTCGCCGAGCCGGCACGTCGGCCCGCGCCGGCTCCACGCCGTGCCCGTCGCGCTCGAGCGGATCGGCCGCCTCGACGCCGTCGTCATCTCGCACGACCACTACGACCACCTCGACATGGACACCGTCCGGGTCCTCACCGCGACGACGGACGCGCTCTTCGTCGTACCGCTCGGCACAGGGGCGCACCTCGACACGTGGGGCGTGCCGCCGGACCGCTACGTCGAGTGCGACTGGGGCGAGGGCGTCGACGTCGGGCAGGTGCGGCTCACCGCCGTCGAGGCCCAGCACTTCTCCGGGCGCGGGCTGCGCCGGGACGGCACGCTCTGGGCGTCGTGGGTTCTCTCGGCTCCGGGAGGCCGGGTCTTCTTCAGCGGCGACACCGGCTACTTCGACAGGTACGGGGCCATCGGTGCCGAGCACGGCCCCTTCGACGCCTCGCTCATGGCCGTCGG
The DNA here is from genome assembly GCA_035702545.1 of Phycicoccus sp. Taxonomy (GTDB): domain Bacteria; phylum Actinomycetota; class Actinomycetes; order Actinomycetales; family Dermatophilaceae; genus DASSQJ01. The sequence goes on along the minus strand of DASSQJ010000165.1, from coordinate 7,595 downwards.
CGCCTACGACCGGGCCTGGCCCGACATCCACCTCGACCCCGAGGAGGCCGTCGCGGCGACGACCGACCTCGGCGGCGGGCTGCTGCTGCCCATCCACTGGGGCACCTTCGTCCTCGCGCCGCACCCGTGGGCCGAGCCGGTCGAACGGCTCCTCGTCGCCGGGGAGTCCGCGGGGGTCCCGCTCGCCGTCCCCCGGGTCGGCGACCGGGTCGACGTCGCCTCGCCACCCGGGCTGGACCCGTGGTGGGAGACGAGGATGCCGGGCTGAGCCGGGGCGAGGGCGCGCCGTCCACGGCGTCCGCGGCCGCCCCGGGTGGCCAGCATGTGGACGAACCGTCGGTGCGGGGCACCGGTTCGTGCGATGGTTGGCGCGTGACGTTCCGTGTCGCGGCCACCGCCGCGGTCATTATCGGCTAGCGCGACGAGACCTTCTCGTCGCGCAGACCTCCCGCACCCGGGGGGTCTTTTTGTTGGACCGGGACCGTCACGACAGCGGCGGTCGGTCCGGCAGGACGGGTCCCCGCCCACCCGCGCGGGCGACCCGGGCGACGCCGGTCGATGATGGAGCAGAGCGCCACGCGCGACGCCCCGGCCCGCCCGGGCCGGGGCAACGACGCGCCGGGTGTCCGGCCGAGTGAGCACGGGTGAGAGACGATGACCGACCTCCACGTCTACGACACGACGCTGCGTGACGGTGCGCAGCAGGAGGGGCTCAACCTCTCCGTGGCCGACAAGCTGGCCATCGCCTCCCACCTCGACGAGCTCGGTGTCGGGTACATCGAGGGGGGATGGCCGGGCGCCAACCCCAAGGACACCGAGTTCTTCGCCCGCGCCTCCCGCGAGCTGCAGCTGCGCAACGCGACGCTCGCCGCCTTCGGGGCCACCCGGCGGGCCGGCGGGCGCGCCTCGACCGACCCGCTCGTCCGGGCCCTCCTCGACAGCGAGGCCCGGGTCGTCACGCTCGTCGCGAAGTCCCACACGGGGCACGTCGAGCGGGCCCTGCGCACCACCCTCGGGGAGAACCTCGAGATGATCCGTGACACCGTGACCTTCCTGCGCGGCGAGGGGCGCCGGGTCTTCCTCGACGCCGAGCACTTCTTCGACGGGTACCGCACGAACCGGGCCTACGCCCTCGAGGCGGTCCGGGTCGCGGCCGAGGCCGGCGCCGAGGTCGTCGCCCTCTGCGACACCAACGGCGGGATGCTGCCCAGCCAGGTCTCGGACGTCGTCCACGACGTCGTCGCGACCACGGGCGTGCGCGTCGGCATCCACTGCCACAACGACACCGGGTGCGCCGTGGCCAACTCGATGGCCGCCGTGGACGCCGGTGCCACCCACGTCCAGGGGACGATCAACGGGTACGGCGAGCGGACGGGCAACGCCGACCTGCTCACCGTCGTCGCCAACCTCCAGCTCAAGCAGGGGATCGAGCTGCTCGAGCCGCACCGGCTCCAGGAGGCCACCCGGATCGCGCACGCGATCGCCGAGGTCACCAACGTCCCGGCCTACTCGCGCCAGCCGTACGTGGGGTCGAGCGCGTTCGCCCACAAGGCCGGGCTGCACGCGAGCGCCATCAAGGTCGACCCCGACCTCTACCAGCACCTCGACCCCAAGGAGGTCGGCAACGACATGCGGATGCTCGTGTCCGACATGGCCGGCCGGGCCTCCATCGAGCTGAAGTCCCGCGAGCTCGGCTTCGACCTCGACGCATCCAACGAGGCCGACGACGCGACGCTCCGTCGGGTCCTCGCGGCCGTCAAGGAGAAGGAGCTGCGCGGCTACACCTTCGACGCGGCGGACGCCAGCTTCGAGCTGCTCCTGCGCCACGAGCTCGACGGGTCGCTGCCGGACTTCTTCCAGGTCGAGTCGTGGCGGGTCATCACCGACGCCCGCGGCGAGGACAACGCTCTCTCCGAGGCGACCGTCAAGGTCCGGGCCGCGGGTCGGCGGCACGTCGAGACGGGGGAGGGCAACGGCCCGGTCAACGCGCTCGACCACGCGCTGCGCACGGCCCTCTCGACGGCCTACCCGGAGATCGGCCACCTCGAGCTCATCGACTACAAGGTCCGCATCCTCGACGCCGCCCACGGCACCGACGCCGTGACGCGGGTCCTCATCGAGACCTCGGACGGGACGACGTCGTGGACGACGATCGGGGTCGCAGCGAACATCCTCGAGGCGAGCTGGGACGCCCTCGTCGAGTCGGTGACGTACGGGCTGGTCCGGGCGGGCGTCGAGCCGCGCTGACCGCCGGCGCTCGCGGGCCGGCACGACACGGCGGCCCCCGCGCGGACGCGGGAGCCGCCGTGCGGTGGCGTCAGCTCGTCGCGGCGGCGAGGGCGTCGACCATGCCCCGACCGAAGAACGACGTGCGCCCACCGCTGCCGTAGCAGCGGGCCCGCTGGTCGGCCGAGTTCAGCGGCTGCCAGTTCGGCGGGCACGTCATCGGCGTGGCCGTCCGCTCGACCGCCGCCTGGACCGCCTTCGGCGACCAGTTGGGGTGCTCCTGGACGACGAGGGCGGCGACGCCTGCCGCGTGCGGCGAGGCCATCGAGGTGCCGTTGAGCTCGGCGTAGGTGGCGCCGCCGGACTCCACGGTGATACCCGGGTAGGCCCCGTTCAGGCCGTCGTAGCCCTGGTAGATCACGCTGTTCGCCGGGACGGCTGCGAGGACCGCGTCCTGGATCTTGCCGGTCGCGCGGAAGTAGTCACCACCGGGGGCGGTGACGTTCACGCGGCTCATGCCCACCGAGGAGTAGTCGGCGATCCACAGGTCATAGCCGGGGTAGCCGACCGGGCCGGTGGCCGACACGGTGAGCGTCTCCGGGAGCTCCGCGGGCGCGACGACGCAGTTGTTCTTCACCTCGCGCGTCACCGCGGCGTCCGGCGGCCAGTCGGGGCTCGTGGTGTCCGTGGTGGGGTGCTGGAGGTCCGCCGTCTCGTTGCCCGCGGAGGCGACGATCGTCACGCCGTGCGCCTGGGCGTAGCGGGCCGCCGAGGCGAGCATCGTGAGGATGTCGCGCTGGGTCTTGTCGCTCTTGCAGTAGTAGAGGTACGGGTCGGCGTAGAGGCTGAGGTTCACGACGTCGATCCCGTGGTCGCCTGCGTAGCGCAACGCCGCGGCGACCGAGTCGGCGAAGCAGTACCCGCCGACCGAGCAGGCTTTGAGGGCGACGATCGTCGCCTCGGGGGCCACGCCGGCGATGCCGACGCCGTTGACCGGCGCGGCGATGGTCGACGCGACGTGCGTGCCGTGTCCGTAGAGGTCCTGGATGGCGGCCTTGTTCGAGCAGTCGCCGTTACCGACCTCCGACGGGTCGGCGACCGGGTCGTGGGAGTAGATGAACGAGCAGGACAGCGCGAGGTCGAGGTTGGGCGCGATGTCCGGATGGGTCAGGTCGACGCCGCTGTCGATGACGCCGACGGTGACGCCCTTGCCGGTGGCGTGCGCGTAGCTCTCGTCACCGGCGTGGATGAGGGCCATGTCCCACTGGCAGGCGCCGAGCGGCTCCCCGTTCGGGGTGCCGAAGGTGGCACCGTAGAGCTGCTGGCACAAGGTGCTCACGGTGCTGTCGGGAACCGCCGCCTGGGCTGTCGGTCCGGTCCACGCGAGGCCCAGCGCGGCCGCGGCGGTCGCCGCGATCGCTGGCAGAAGTCGTCGTCTCATGGATTCCCTCTCGTTCCTCCGGAGCCCGCCCGGTGTGAGCGGGCATCCTCGGACCGTACTCAGCCCGCGCCGTGGTGAGAAGACCCACCGGCGCGTCGAAAAGGGGAGGTCAGGCTGTCTGGGAGGGGAGCTCGAGGCGGTCGAGCACGTCGAGGAGGCGCCTCCGGAGGGCGTTCGAGCGGTCGGTGAAGGCGCGCTGCCGCTCGAGGTACTCGGCCTTGCCGGCAGGCGTCTCGATACGGACCGGCTGGTAACCGAGGTCGCGCAGGTCGTAGGGGGAGGCCTGCATGTCGAGGACCCGGATCTCGCGGGCCAGGTCGAAGGCGTCGAGGGTCAGGTCGCTCGGGACGACGGGCGCCAGCGAGTACGCCCACTTGTAGACGTCCATGCCCGCGTGGAGGCACCCGGGCTGCTCGAGCGCGACCTGTCCTTCCCGGGTCGGCGTCAGCGTGTTGCGGGGGCGGGCGTCCTCGGTGAAGAACCGGTAGGCGTCGTGGTGCGAGCAGCGGATGGTGTGCCGCTCGACGACGGCGTCGGTGCCGGCGCTCCCGAGGCGCAGCGCCCGGCCGCGGTGGCGGAGCTCGTCCGGGGCCAGGCGGTAGGCCATCGCCCACTCGTGGAGACCGAAGCAGCCGAGCTGGGGCGGCCGGCTCACCGTCGCCGCCAGCAGCTCGCGGACGAACCGGACCGTGCGGCTGCGATCGGCGAGGAACGCCGGCACGTCGACCTCGACGTCCTCACCGACGACCCGGTGGTGGCGCCAGCCGGCCCGCTCGGTCCCGGATGCGCCCTCGAGCCGGACCCCGGCCCCGGGGTACCAGCGGCGCAGCCGCGCCGGGGTGTTCCGGTAGTACCGGAAGAGGAAGTCCTCGACCGGATGCGCGCGACCCGCCTCCCGGCGGGCGCGGTGGCCGGCCGTCGCGGCATCCACCCGGGCCTCGTGGTCGGCCTCGAGGGCCTGCCACCGCGACGGGGGCAGGGCGGTGGTCATCCCCCGACGGTACCCAGCATCGGGTGGTCGTCCGGTCCGGGGACGGCCCGGGCCGCTCGCGCGTTGGTCGGGGAGGATGGAGTCCCGGACCCGGAGGAAGGACCCGAATGCGTCTGCCCGCCACCGCGCTCGCCGCCGTCGCGACCGCCCTGCTCCTCGCCGCGTGCGGCGGGGGGGAGCCGGCGGCCGGCCCGGCCACGACCTCGCGCGCACCGACCACGACCTCGGGCGAGGCACCGAGCCCGACGCCGAGCGAGTCGACGGTCGGGGGAGGCGCCGGTGGTGTGTACCTGGCGCTCGGCGACTCGCTGGCCGCGGGGTACCAGCCCGGTGGTACCGAGCTCCGCGACACCGCCTACCCCGCCCTGACCGCCGGCCGGCTCGCCCGGGAGGGCGTTGACCTCACCGTCGAGAACCTCGGCTGCAGCGGCGAGACGTCCGGGACGCTGCTCGCCGGTGGCAAGTGCACCTTCGAGGCCGGGAGCCAGCTCGCGCAGGCCGAGCGGTACCTCGCCGAGAACGCCGGGAAGGTCCGACTCGTCAGCCTCGACATCGGCGGCAACGACCTCCTGCGGTGCGCCACCCGCCAGCTGACCGTCGACCAGGCCTGCGTGACCCAGGGCCTCGCCTCCGTCGCGAAGAACCTCCCGACGGCGATCGCCCGGCTGCAGAAGGCGGCGGGTCGCGACGTCCCCGTCCTCGTCCTCGGCTACTACAACCCGTGGCTCGCCGCGTCCTACCTCGGGGCCGGCCAGGGCCAGCTCGCCGCGGCCGCGTCCGCGTACGACCGGCTCGACACCGCGATCGCGAAGGCGACGAAGGCGGCGGGGGCCACCTACGTCTCTCTCGACAAGGCCTTCGCCCTCGACGACACGACCCCGACGACCTTCGGCGGGAAGACGGTGCCGCGCAACGTGGCCCAGGTGTGCTCCCTGACCTACACGTGCACCGCCGCCGACATCCACCTCACCGACGAGGGTGCCGCCACCGTGGCGACGGTGCTCGCCAAGGCCGCCGCCGCGGCGGGGGTCACCGGCTGACGTCGTAGGCTCGGCGGCATGCGGATCGCGAGGTTCACCACGGGGGACGACCCGGTCTACGGGCTCGTCGACGGCGCGGGCGAGAAGATCGCCGAGGTCACCGGCGACCCGCTGTACCACCGGATCGAGCTCACCGGGCGGACCCACCTCGTCGAGGAGGTCCGGCTGCTCGCGCCGGTCATCCCGCGGAGCAAGGTCATCGGGATCGGGAAGAACTACGCGGACCACGCCGCCGAGATGGGCGGGCAGCCCCCTGAGGAGCCGCTGATGTTCCTCGTCCCGAACACCGCGGTCATCGGGCCGGGGGACCCCGTCGTCCTGCCGCGGCAGTCCGACGAGGTGCACTACGAGGGGGAGCTCGCGGTCGTCATCGGCCGGATGTGCAAGGACGTCGCGCCGGAGGACGCGCTCGGGGTCATCTTCGGGTACACGTGCGCCAACGACGTGACGGCCCGCGACCTCCAGCGCTCCGACGGGCAGTGGGCCCGGGCCAAGGGCTTCGACACCTTCTGCCCGCTCGGGCCGTGGATCGAGACCGACCTCGACCCGTCCGCGCTCGCGCTCGTCACGCGCCTCGACGGCGAGGTCGTCCAGGACGGCACGACCGCCGACATGGTCCACGGGGTGGCGGCGCTCGTCGCCCACGCGTCGGCCGCCTTCACCCTCCTGCCGGGGGACGTCATCCTCACCGGCACGCCGGCCGGGGTGGGTCCGATGGCGGCGGGCCAGCGGGTCGAGGTGGAGGTCGAGGGCATCGGCGTCCTCGCCAACCCCGTGGTCCGCCACTGACCAACTCCGCCTCCCCGGGCCCTCCTTCCGCCCCGGCAACCCCCGCCGTCTCACCTTCCCTCCCGGGAGATCCCGACTCATTGCCAGCTGAGCCGCCCGACACACCCTCTGGACGGGGTGTCAGGCGGCTCGACCGGCAATGAGTCGAGGGTCGGGGGATGCGGGGGAGTCACTAGGCTGGCCGCCATCATGACCGAGCAGACGCCGCCCGCCCCCGCCGCCGCCACCCCACCCTCCGCCGAGGGGCTCCCCGGCGCCGTCCGGCTGCGCGTCGCGCCCTCGCCGACCGGGGACCCGCACGTCGGCACGGCGTACATGTCGCTGTTCAACCTCGCCTTCGCGCGGCAGCAGGACGGGCGCTTCGTCCTGCGCATCGAGGACACCGACCGCGCGCGGTTCCGGGAGGACTCCGAGCGCCAGGTCTTCGACACCCTGCGCTGGCTGGGCCTGACCTGGGACGAGGGCCCCGACATCGGCGGACCCTGCGCGCCGTACCGGCAGAGCGAGCGCCTCGACACCTACGCGCCCTACGTCGAGCGGCTCCTCGCCGAGGGGCACGCGTACCGGTGCTGGTGCTCGCCCGAACGGCTCGCCGACATGCGCGCGGAGCAGCAGCGGCTCAAGCAGCCCACCGGCTACGACCGGCTCTGCCTCGGCAAGACCGAGGACGAGCGCCGCAGCCTCCCGGGCTTCAGCGAGACCCCCGTCGTGCGGATGCTCGTGCCCGACGACGTCGACCTCGAGTTCGACGACCTCATCCGCGGGCGCGTCTCGGCGCCGCGGCCCGACGACCAGGTCATCCTCAAGGCCGACGGCTTCCCGACCTACCACCTCGCCGTCGTCGTCGACGACCACGAGATGGGCGTCACGCACGTCGTCCGGGGGGAGGAGTGGATCTCCAGCACCCCCAAGCACATCCTGCTCTACCGCTGGCTCGGACTGGAGCCGCCGCACTGGGCGCACATGCCGCTGCTGCGCAACGCCGACAAGTCCAAGATCTCCAAGCGGAAGAACCCGGCCGCCCGGCTCACCTGGTTCCAGGAGCAGGGGTACCTGCCCGAGGCCCTGGTGAACTTCCTCGCGCTGCTGGCCTACCCGCCGAAGCAGG
>DASSQJ010000164.1:0-8630 GCA_035702545.1 Phycicoccus sp. | reverse complement strand
CACCGCCGGCTCCTCGCGGAGCGACGGGGACTCCGGGCGGTCGACGGGCGCGGCCGGCGTGACCGGAGGGACGACCGGCGGCGGGCTGTAGGGCGCGTGTGACCCGGAGCCGTTCTGTCCCATGCTGCCGGCAGCGCTCGGCGGAGGAACGGGGGCCGGCGTCGCGGGCGGCGGGAGCGGCCGGCCCTGGATGGTCCCGAGGGCGCGGTCGTCGGCACGCCGCGCCGGCGCGCCACCGTCGAAGCCCGCCGCGATGACGGTGACCCGGACCTCGTCGCCGAGCGCGTCGTCGATGACCGCACCGAAGATGATGTTCGCCTCCGGGTGCGCGGCCTCCTGGACGAGGCGGGCGGCCTCGTTGATCTCGAAGAGGCCGAGGTCGCTGCCGCCCTGGATCGACAGCAGCACCCCATGGGCGCCGTCGATGCTCGCCTCGAGGAGGGGGCTGGAGATGGCGAGCTCGGCGGCCTGGACCGCGCGGTCCTCGCCCCGGGCCGAGCCGATGCCCATGAGCGCGGACCCGGCCCCCTGCATCACGGACTTGACGTCGGCGAAGTCGAGGTTGATCAGGCCGGGGGTCGTGATGAGGTCGGTGATCCCCTGGACACCGGAGAGGAGGACCTGGTCGGCGCTGCGGAAGGCGTCGAGCATCGAGACGCCCCGGTCGCTGATCGAGAGCAGCCGGTCGTTGGGGATGACGATGAGGGTGTCGACCTCCTCGCGCAGGGCGGCGATGCCGGTCTCGGCCTGGTTGGCCCGGCGGCGGCCCTCGAAGGTGAACGGTCGGGTGACGACACCGATGGTCAGGGCCCCGAGCCCCTTGGCGATCCGGGCGACGACCGGCGCGCCGCCGGTGCCGGTGCCACCACCCTCACCCGCGGTGACGAAGACCATGTCGGCCCCCCTGAGGACCTCCTCGATCTCCTCGGCGTGGTCCTCGGCCGCCTTCTTGCCGACGTCGGGGTCGGCGCCCGCGCCGAGGCCGCGGGTCAGCTCACGCCCCACGTCGAGCTTGACGTCGGCGTCGCTCATGAGCAGCGCCTGCGCGTCGGTGTTCACCGCGATGAACTCGACGCCCTTGAGGCCGACCTCGATCATCCGGTTGATGGCGTTGACTCCGCCGCCGCCGATGCCGACGACCTTGATGACGGCGAGGTAGTTCTGGGGTGCTGCCACGGCGGTTGCCTTCCATTGGTTCACGGCGATGGGCGTGCGGTGTCCCGATTCCCCCGAAACCCTCAAGGTTTCCTTGACAGTGACGGTTCGAGCGCGGTATCGATGACGACGACGCTAGGTCGCCCCCCGGGGTCCTGCAAACAACCATCGGGCGTGTCGCGACATCGTCGCGACAAATCCTGCCACCCGTGGCGACAGGCGCCCCAATCGCCCCACCAGCCCCATCAGTCACATGCTTCCCGCCGGTCCCCGGGGGCGCGAGGGCTACCGCGTCACGGGGGTGTCGGGGGCGCTGACGTCGATGACCCGGGCCTTCGTCGTGAGCAGCGCCCGGAGGATCTCCACCTTGCGCTCGGCGTCGGCGGCGCCGCCCCAGACGACGGTGCGCGGGCCGAGGGTGAAGGTCGCGAGGTCGGCGCTGCTCACCGTGACCGACGAGACGTCGCCGGAGAGGTCGGCGGGGAGGTCCCGCAGGAGCGCGAGGGCGGTCCGGAGCGCCTCCGGGGTCGTCCCGCGGGACCCGGTGGCCGTGACGACGGGGATCCCCGCGGGTGCGGAGCGGACGACGCCGAAGGCGACGCCCGTCGCATCCACGACCTCAAGTCGACCTCGAGGGTCCTTGACGACGATGGCGGGCTTCCGTGGGACGACCCGCACGGTCAGCGTGCCGGGCCAGGACCGCCCGACCGACACCTCGGCGACCGTGACCCGGTCGCGCACCCGGGCCTCGACCGCGGTGGTGTCGACCCGGGCCAGCGGGGTCCCGACCGGGACGTCGACGAGCGCGGCGACCGCCTGGCGCTCGGCCCCCGTGACGCCGGTGACCTCGACGTCGCGCAGTGCGAGGACGCTGCTCCACCCGACGAGCCACACCGCCCCGGCGACGAGCCCGGCGACGAGGACGAGGGCGAGCGCGCGCCGCCAGGGCCGCCGGCGCCGGGAGAGGGCCCGCTCGCGGAAGCGGGTGGCGGACGACGCGACGCCGCGCTGCGTGGCCGTCGGGCTCATCGGGCGGCCTCCCCGAAGCGCTCGGCGAGTCCCTCCACGATCCGCGGGGCGAGCGCCGTGACGTCACCGGCGCCCACGGTGAGGACGAGGTCCCCCGGGCGGGCGGATGCCACGATCTCGGCGACGGCAGCTCCGCGCTCGGGGCCGACGTCGACCCGGCGGGTGCCGGGCAACCGCGCCAGGGGGTCCCCGACGAGGGCCGAGGTGACGCCGGCGACCGGTGCCTCCCGGGCGCCGTAGACGTCGAGGAGGAGGACGTGGTCCGCGGGGGCGAGGGCCTCGGCGAACTCCTCGGCGAAGTCGCGGGTCCGGCTGAACAGGTGCGGCTGGAAGACGACGAGGACCCGGCCCCGCCCGGCCCGCCGGACGATGTCGGCGGCGGTGCCGACGACGGCCGCGACCTTCGCCGGGTTGTGGGCGTAGTCGTCGACGACGGTGATGCCGGCGACCTCGCCGCGGACCTCGAACCGGCGCCGGGCCCCGGTGAAGCCGGCCAGGCCCGCGAGGACGTCGTCCGCCGCCACGCCCAGCCCTTCGGTCGCGGCGAGGAACGCCGCGCACGCGTTGGCGACGTTGTGCGACCCGGGGACGCGCAGGACGAGGTGGTGACGGTCCCCGCCGCGGTCGAGGACGGACCGGGAGCCGAGGCCGTCGGGCTCGCTGGAGACGACCCGCAGGTCCGCTGCCTCGTCCCCGCCGTAGGTGAGGACCCGGCGCCCGGCGGCGCGGACCTCCGCGGCGAGGGCTCGCGAGCCGGGGTCGTCCGCGCAGGAGACGAGGAGGCCGCCGTCACGGACCGTGGCCGCGAACTCGGCGTACGCCGCGACGACCGCCTCCCGGGTGCCGTAGAAGTCGAGGTGGTCCGGCTGGACGTTGGTGACGACGGCGACGTCGGGGCGGTAGACGAGGAAGCTCCCGTCGCTCTCGTCGGCCTCGACGACGAACGCTCCGCCCGTGCCGAGCGCGGCGTTCGTGCCGAGCTGGGCGACCTCGCCGCCGCTGGCGAAGCTCGGGTCCTGGCCCGCCGCGACGAGCGCGACCGCGAGCATCGAGGTCGTCGTCGTCTTGCCGTTCGCGCCCGCCACGGCGACGGTGTGCGACCCGCGGGTCAGCGCCGCGAGGGCCTGCGAGCGGTGGAGCACCCTCAGCCCGGATGCCCTGGCGGCCGCGAGCTCGGCGTTGTCCTCCCGGACCGCGGAGGAGACGACCACGGTGTCGGCCCCCGCGAGGTGCGCCGCGTCGTGCCCGACGTGGACCCGGGCACCGGCCTCGCGCAGGGCGTCGAGGACCGGCGAGTCGGCGGCGTCCGAGCCGCTCACCGTGAGGCCACGGGCGAGGAGCAGGCGGGCCACCGCCGACATCCCCGCCCCGCCGATGGCCACGAAGTGGACGGCGCCGAGGTCCTGCCACGACGGGACCTCGGCCCGGAGGTCGAAGCGCTGGTTGCTCACGGCCACGGCTCAATGCCCCCGGGCCGCCGCGTCGACGAGGTCGGCGAGCAGCTCGTCTCCCCCGCGCTCGCCGACCGAGGCCGCCGCCGCGGCCATCGCCGCGAGCCGGGACCCGTCGAGCGCCAGCGGGAGCACGCTCCCCCGGACCCACGCCGCGTCGACGTCCTCGTCGGCCACCAGCAGGCCGCCACCGGCACCGACGACCGTCGTCGCGTTGAGCCGCTGCTCGCCGTTGCCGATCGGCAGCGGGACGTAGACGGCCGGCAGGCCGACGGCGGTGAGCTCGCACACCGTGTTCGCCCCGGCGCGGGCGACGACGAGGTCGGCCGCCGCGTAGGCGAGGTCCATCCGGTCGCAGTACGACAGGACGACGTACGGGGCGCCGCGCACGAGGCCCGGGTCGAAGTCCTTGCCGGCACCGGTGACGTGGAGGACCGCGACCCCGGCGGCCGAGAGGTCGGCGACCGCCCCGGCGAAGGCGTCGTTGAGCCGCTGGGCGCCGAGTGAGCCGCCCGTGACGAGGAGCACCGGCCCGTCGCCGAGGCCGAAGTGCTCCCGGGCCTGTGCGCGGAGTGCCGCCCGGTCGAGGGCGGCGATCTCGCGGCGCAGGGGCATCCCCGTGACGGTGGCTCTGCGCAGCGGTGTCCCCGGGAAGGTCACCGCGACGGCGGCGGCGAACCGGGCGCCGAGGCGGTTGGCGAGCCCCGGGCGGGCGTTCTGCTCGTGGACGACGACGGGGACCCGGCGTCGTCGGGCGGCGAGGTAGGCCGGGGTCGCGACGTAGCCCCCGAACCCGACGACGACCTCGGCACCGGTGGTCTCGAGGGCCGAGTCGGCGGCTGCGACGGCACGGCGCAGGGCTCCGGGCAGCCGGAGGAGCTCCACGCTGGGGCGCCGGGGCAGCGGCACCCGGGGCACCTCGAGCAGCGGGTAGCCGCGCTCCGGGACGAGCCGGGCCTCGAGCCCGGTCGCGGTCCCGAGGGCGGTGACGACGACCTCCGGGTCACGGCGGCGCAGGCAGTCGGCGAGCGCGAGCAGCGGCGAGACGTGCCCCGCGGTGCCGCCCCCGGCGAGGAGCACCGACCGGGGTCCGGCACCCGTCACGCCGGCCCCCGCCGGGAGCGGACGGCGCCGGAGACGACGGCGAGCGAGCGGCGCAGCGCCGACGGGCGGGCCCGCAGCGCCTCGGCGCACCCCGGCTCGGCGCGGGCGAAGGACAGGAGGATGCCGAGGGCGAGCATCGTCGTGACGAGGGAGGAGCCGCCCGAGGACACGAGCGGGAGCGGGACGCCGATGACCGGCAGCAGCCCGATGACCGCCCCGATGTTGACGAGCGCCTGGACGACGACCCACGTCATGACGCCGGCGGTCGCCACCCGGACGAAGAAGTCCTGGCTGCGGCTGACGAGGCGGTAGCAGGCGAGGGCGAGCCCGGCGAAGAGGAGCAGGATCGCGAGGGTCCCGGGCAGCCCGAGCTCCTCGCCGATGATCGCGAAGATGAAGTCGTTGTGCGGCTCGGAGAGCAGCCCCCACTTCTCGCGGCTCTCGCCGAGCCCGACCCCGAGCCAGCCACCGTCGGCGAGCGCGAACCGGCCGTGGATCGGCTGCCGGGCGGCACCGAACTGGTCGGTGTCGCGGCCCAGCCAGACGTCGAAGCGGCCGAGCCGGTTCGGGCTGGTGACGACGAACGCGACGACCATCCCGAGGAACGGGACGCCGGCGAACGCGAACCAGCGCAGCGGCACGCCGGCGGCGAAGAGCACGCCCGCGACGATCGCGCCCATGACCATGACGGTGCCGAGGTCGTGGCCGAGGACGACCGAGCCGATCGAGACCGCGACGATGGGCACGAGGTACGGGACGAGGACGTGGGTGAAGGAGCGCAGGTGGCGTCGCTTCGACGCGAGGACGAGCCCGCCCGTGAGGACGAGCCCGAGCTTGACGAGCTCGGACGGCTGCACGCTCACCGGGCCGAAGCGGATCCAGTTCTGGTTGCCGTTGACGTTGGTGCCGAGCGGGGAGAGGACGAGCATCTGGAGGGCGATGGCGACGACGAGGAGCGGCACGGCGAGCCGCTTCCAGCCGCCGACCGGCACCCGTGAGGCGATGAGCAGGCCGATCGTCCCGACGCCGGCGAAGCCGAGCTGCTTGAGGAAGATCGAGTACGCCGAGGACGTCGTGTCGAGGGAGACGATCGAGCTCGCCGAGAGGACCATGATGAGCCCGATGACGACGAGCGCGGTCGTCAGGGCGACGAGCAGGTAGTACGTCGTGACGGGCGAGTCGAACCGGGCGAGCCAGGCCCGGTACCGGGCGGCGTCCTCGGGCCTCGCGCCCGCGGGGGCGGTCGCGCTGCTCACCGGCTACTCCCGCCCGGCGAGCCGCCGCACCGCCGCCGCGAAGGCGTCACCGCGCGCACCGTAGTCGGTGAACATGTCCATCGACGCGGCGGCGGGCGCGAGGAGGACGACGTCCCCCGCGTGGGCGAGCGAGAGCGCCCGGGCCACCACCGTGTCCATGGCACCAGTGTCGGTGCGGTCGACGTCGACAACGGGGACATCCGGCGCGTGTCGGGCGAGTGCCTCGGCGATGCGGGCCCGGTCGCGGCCGAGGAGCACCACGCCGCGGAGCCGTCCGGCCGCGGCGGCGACGAGCTCCTCGACGTCGGCGCCCTTGAGCAGTCCGCCCGCGACCCAGACGACGTCCTCGAACGCCGCGATGCTCGCCCGGGCGGCGTGCGGGTTGGTCGCCTTCGAGTCGTCGACCCAGCGCACCCCCTGCACGGTGCCGAGGTCGGCGATGCGGTGCGGCTCGGGCGTGAAGGCGCGCAGCCCGTTCCGCACGGCCGCGGCCGGCACGCCGTGCGCACGGGCGAGGGCCGCCGCCGCGAGGGCGTTGGCGACGAGGTGCGGCGCCGGAGCCGGTGCGTCGGGGCCCGCGCGGAGGTCGTCGAGGGTCGCGAGCTCCGCCGCGTGGGTGGCCCGCTCGTCGACGAAGGCGCGGTCCGCGAGCACCTCCCCGACGAGGCCGAGCTCCGAGGGCCGGGGCGTCCCGAGGGTGAACCCGACGGCGCGACAGCCTTCGCGGACGTCGGCCTCCTCGACGAGGAGCCGGGTGCGCTCGTCCTCGACGTTGTAGACGCAGGCCACCTCGGTGTTGTCGTAGACCCGCCCCTTGGCCCGGGCGTACTCCACGAACGAGCCGTGCCAGTCGACGTGGTCGGGGGCGATGTTGAGGCAGGCCGACGCCCGCGGCGCGATCGAGCGCGACCAGTGCAGCTGGAAGCTGGAGAGCTCGACGGCGATGACGTCGTACGGCTGGGGGTCGAGCACCGCCTCGAGGACCGGCGTCCCGACGTTCCCGGCGCTGCACGCCCGCAGGCCCGCCGCGCCGAGCATCGCCGCGAGCATCCGCACCGTCGTCGTCTTGCCGTTCGTCCCCGTGACGGTGAGCCAGGGGGCGGCCCCCTCCCGGGCCCGCATCCGCCAGGCGAGCTCGACCTCCCCCCAGACCGGGACGCCGGCCGCGGCCGCCGCCGCGAGGAACGGCTGGTCCGGCCGCCAGCCCGGGGAGGTGACGACGAGGTCGGCGGGCTCGTCGGGCAGGCGCTCCGCCGCCCCGGCGCCGAGGCGCAGGCTCGCCCCGAGGACCTCGAGGACCCGGGCCCGCTCCGCCATCGCGGACCCCTCGGCCGGCTCGCCGCCGTCGACGACGGTGACGACCGCCCCCCGCTCGAGGAGCGCGTCGGCCGCGGCGAAGCCGCTGATACCCAGACCGGCGACGAGCACGCGCAGCCCCGCCCACTCGGCGTCGCGGTGGGTCAGCCCGGCCGGCCGGTCGGCGGCGGACCCGGCGCTCATCCGGCGCCCACCACCCACTCGGCGTAGAAGAGGCCGAGGCCGAGGGCGACGAAGAGGCCGGCGATGATCCAGAACCGGATGACGATCGTCACCTCCTGCCACCCGAGGAGCTCGAAGTGGTGCTGCAGGGGTGCCATCTTGAACACCCGTTTCCCTGTCGTCTTGAACGAGACGACCTGGATGATCACCGAGAGCGTGATGGTGACGAACAGCCCGCCGAGGATGACGATGAGCAGCTCGGTGTGGGTGAGGATCGCCAGCCCGGCGAGCGCGCCGCCGAGGGCCAGCGAGCCGGTGTCGCCCATGAAGATCTTCGCCGGGGAGGCGTTCCACCAGAGGAACCCGAAGCACGCGCCCATCCCGGCCGCGGCGACGATCGCGAGGTCGTGCGGGTCGCGGACCTCGTAGCACTTGGTCCCCGGGTTCCACTGGCAGTTCTGGTTGAACTGCCAGATGCCGATGAGGACGTACGCCGCGAACACCATGACCGAGGCGCCCGTGGCCAGGCCGTCGAGGCCGTCGGTGAGGTTCACCCCGTTGGACGTGCCGGCGACGATGATGTTCGCCCAGACGACGAAGAGGATGATCCCGAGCAGCGCGCCCCCGAACGCGAGGTCGACGGGGGTGTCGCGGACGAACGAGATCGCCGTCGAGGCGGGGGTCCGGAACGAGCTGTTCGGGAACTGCAGGGCGAGGATGGCGAAGACCACCGCCACGAGCGTCTGCCCGGCGAGCTTCTCCCCCGAGCGCAGTCCGAGGCTGCGCTGCTTGCTGATCTTGATGTAGTCGTCGAGGAAGCCGACGAAGCCCATCCCCGTCATGAGGAAGAGGACGAGCAGCCCGCTGACCGTCGGCGGCTGGAGGGTCACCAGGTGCGCGACGGCGTACGCGGCGAGCGAGGACAGCACGATGACCGCCCCGCCCATCGTCGGGGTGCCGCGCTTGGTGTGGTGCGAGGTCGGGCCGTCGTCGCGGATGAACTGGCCGTAGCCGCGCTTGACGAGGAAGCGGATGAACGACGGCGTGCCGAGCAGCGCGATGACGAGCGACACGACGGCCGCGATGAGCACAGCCTTCACGTCTGCTCCTCCGAAGGTGCGGCCAGTCGGTCTCCGAGCAACCGTAGCCCGGCGTC
>DASSQJ010000163.1:0-3944 GCA_035702545.1 Phycicoccus sp. | reverse complement strand
GACGCGCCTCGGGGCGACGAGGGCGGGGGCTGCCCACCGGGCGAGGGCGGCCGCCTGCCTCGGCGCGAGGAGACCGCTGCGCAGGGTGGCGGCCACGCCGCGGGGCTCGCGCAACGGGTGCGCCAGCTCGACGAGCCCCCGACGGCCTCCGACCACGTCGTCGTCGACGGCCGCCGGCGCGGTCCGATGGTCAACGCCGCCGTCGTCAGCAACGCCATCCCGTCCTACGCCCCCGCCGGGCGCCACCTCGTCGAGGTCACCACGCTGCTCGGCCCCGGGCACGACGCCACGGAGGAGGAGGTCCGCCGCCAGGCGGCGGAGGTCTTCGGCCGGCCGACCAGGGGCTGGGAGGTGATCCGGCGCGACGACGTCCGGCACGCGCTCCCCGCCCAGCCGCCACCGCTGCGGGTCACCTCACCGGCGCGGGTGGGGCCGGGCGTCTACGTCGCGGGCGACCACCGTGACACCGCGTCGATCCAGGGGGCCCTCGTCTCCGGGCACCGGGTGGCCGGGGTGGTCCTCGCCGACCTCGGCGGCGGGTGAGCGGTCAGTCGTTCGCGTGCCGTCCCCAGAGCAGGTAGCTGCCGGGGAGCATCCCGCCGGAGTTGACGAGGGCCAGGCCGGCCGCCCACGCGGCCTTGGGGCCGCGGACGTCGGCGGCGGGCCGGCGGGCGAGGTCGACGAGGGACCACACCCGCAGACCCACGTCGATCGCCGTGAACGTCACGACGAGGCCCCGCGTCGCGGGGGACATCTGCTGCCACTTCTGCCGACCTGACGCCATCGCGCACCTCCCGCTCTCCGTGGGCACCACGCTAGCGGCGTGGACGCGGTCGGCTCCTGCCCGTGTGGGCGGTCCCACGGGCGCCATGGTCGGGGCCCAGGACCCCGGCGTCGCGTCCCTTCTCCGTGTCGGCGGCCCGGCGTAGCGTCACGAGGACCACCAACCACCGACCCGAGGAGACCACCATGAGTGCACGGCTGAACCCCTACCTCACCTTCCCCGGAACCGCCCGCGACGCGATGACCTTCTACCAGCAGGTCCTCGGGGGCGACCTGAACGTCAGCACCTTCGGCGAGTTCGGCGACCCGGGCGCGCCTGGTGCCGACGGTGTCATGCACGCCCAGCTCGAGACCCCGGACGGCTTCGTCCTCATGGCCTCGGACACCCGCCCCGGCGCCGAGGGCGAGCTGGTCCGCGGCGACGGGATGTCGGTGAGCATCAGCGGCGACGACGAGTCGATCCGCCGCTACTGGTCCGGCCTCGCCGACGGCGGGCAGGTCGTCATGCCGTTCGAGAAGCAGATGTGGGGCGACGAGTTCGGCATGCTCGTCGACCGCTTCGGCGTCGCGTGGATGGTCAACCTCGCCTCCGCGGAGAACGCCGGCGACTGATCAGGCCCCCGGGCCGCGCACCGCGGCCTCGAGCTCCTCCAGCGCTTCGCCGGTGTGCACGGCGAGGCGCTGGAGGTGCGGGAGCGCGTCCCGGTCGCCGATGAAGCCGAGGTTGATCGTGCCCGCGTAGGACTGGGCGGTGATGTTGAGGACCATCGAGTGCCCGGGGATCGACACCGGGTAGGTCGCCTCGAGCCGCGCCCCGTGCCAGTAGAGGTGCTGCGTCGGGCCGGGGACGTTCGAGATGCAGACGTTGAGGGTCACCGGCACCGGGACCGGCAGGCCGCTCATCGCGCGGAGCACCTGCATCGCGGCGGGTGCGAGGAGCAGCGCGCTGTAGGCGACGACGCCGTCGGCCGACATCCCGCGCATCCGCGCCTTGCCGGCGCGGGACGAGGCGGCGATGGCCGTCAGCCGGGCGGCGGGCTCGGAGATGTCGGTCGCCAGGGAGACCAGGGTGGCTCCGACGTAGTTGCCGCCACCCTCGCTCGCCGGTGGCCGGACGTTGACCGGCACGAAGGCGACGAGCGGACGGTCGGGCAGCGCGTCGAGCTCCCCGAGGAAGCGGCGCAGCCCACCGGCGCAGATGGCGAGGAGGACGTCGTTGAGCGTGGCCCCCCGGGCCCGGGCGACGACCCGGAGCCGTTCGAGCTCGTACTGCTGGGTCGCGAAGCGCCGGGCCCGCCCGGTCCGTCCCCCGAGGATCGAGCTCGGTGCCTGGTAGGAGGTGACCGCCCGGGTCGACGTCGTCCCGCGCCGCAGCTGGGTGTCGACGAGCGTGCGGGCGACGGTCGGCAGCGAGGTCACCGAGGTGGCGACACTGCGGAGGATGGAGGTGACGTCCCCGACCGGCTCCGGCGCCGACGCCTCGGTGCGCGGGGTGCGGGGAACGCTGAAGAAGAACGGGGTCTCGCGGTCCTCCGGGTCCTCCGAGAGACCCCGGCGGAGCATCCGCATCCCGGTGTAGCCGTCGACGAGGCTGTGGTGGATCTTGACGTACACCGCGAACCGGTCCGGCGCCACTCCCTCGATGACGTGGAGCGACCACGGTGGCCGGCTGAAGTCGATCTGGTTGGAGTGCAGCCGGGAGACGAGGATGCCGAGCTCGCGCTCACCGCCCGGCGACGGGAGGGCCGAGTGACGGACGTGGTAGCCCGTGTCGAGCCCTTCGTCCTCGACCCAGCGGTGCACCGGCTGGCGCAGGAGCCCGCGGGTCTGGAGCCGCAGGTTCCACGGCGGCTCGACCGGCGCGTGGCGCAGCTCCTCGACGATGTCGCGGAGGAAGCCGTCGCGGCGGCCGGGTGGGTAGGAGAAGTGGAGGAGGGAACCGACGTGCATGAGCGTCTCGGGGGTCTCCCCCATGAGGAAGATCGCGTCGAGCGGGGAGGCCCATCGTGACCGCCCCATCGGCTCAGCCGACCCTGTCGTGCGCGCGTGTCGGGGCAGCGGGCGGCGCCGCGGTCGACGTGGCGGCCGGCTCGTACGGCCGCCACCGGCCCTCCGGCTGGGCGAGCCGGTCGGCGATGACGCGCAGGGTGTCGTGCTGGTGCCCGTACCCGAGGTGGGTGGCGGTGACCTCGACGTTCTCGGTGTGCGGGGCCGGGGCGGCCACGCAACACTGCCACGCAACGATCCCGTCGGTGCGCGAGTAGATGCTCGTCGTCGGCACCCCCAGCGGCTCCGCGCGGCGGCGGCAGGCCTCCGCGGTGAAGAGCTCGTCCTGGTGTGGGCCACGGTTGAGCAGCCGGTAGGCCCGCCAGGCCCGCGTCGACGAGGGGTGGCCGTTGAACGGGCTGCCGAGGGTGATGACGGCGCGGGTGTAGTGGGGAAGGGCGCGCGCCATCTCCCGGGCGTAGATGCCCCCCGCGCTCCAGCCGATGAGCGTCACGGCCCGGCCGTGCCGGTCGTAGAGCTCGAGGAGGAGGTCCTCGAGCGCCGCCGTCAGCTCGGGGGAGACGCCGAGGTTGCGGCCCTGGCGCCAGTCGTGGGAGCGGTACCCGAGTCGGCGCAGGTGGCCGCGCAGGAAGGCGGTCGACTCGGGGCCGGCCAGGAAGCCGGGGAGCACGAGGACGGGGTGGCCGTCGCCGCGGGGCCATCCGCCGAGGTCACGGGTCCGCAGGGCGGACGAGGCGAGCTCGAGGGTCATCCGCCACTCACGTCGTGCCGCCCACAGGGTCGGCGCCAGGACCCGCTCGGCGTCGGAGAGTCCGGTCGAGTCGGACATCGCGGACCTCCCTGGGACCGGGCGTCGCGGCGGACCTGCCGGACGCGACGCTGCGAGTGGCAGGTGGTCAGTGTGGCACGTGCGGGGCGCCCTGTGGGAGAACCCGACTGCCGATGTCTGAGGCGCCTCGGTCGCAGGCTCGCCGCCGGCCCCGGGGTCGGCCCGAGGCTGCTCGGCGCGCCCCGGGCCGGACCGCACGCACGCAGCCGCCGGTCGTCCCCGGATCGCGCCTACCGTGGGGGGATGGCGACCCGGACCGAACGCGACACGATGGGGACCGTCGAGGTCCCCGAGGACCGCTACTGGGGGGCGCAGACCCAGCGCA
>DASSQJ010000162.1:0-9479 GCA_035702545.1 Phycicoccus sp. | reverse complement strand
ACCTCGTCTCGTCGGTGACCGACAGGCTCGGCATCCGTCGGGCGCCGCGGGCGGCCATCCTCATCGACGTCGAGCCGGAGCCGGTGCCCCCGGGCGACGTCACGGCGTGACGAGCCGCTGGAGAGACCACCGGGCCACCGGCGCGTATCCGGCGGCGACCGGCCAGAGCGCCCGGGTCACGAGCCAGGCCCGGCTGCCGCCGCCGTCCCCCCGGTCGTCGTCGCCGTGCTCCTCGACGCCGTGGTCGAGCGTCAGGCGCAGCGGGCCGGTCCGGACGGACCAGGACCACGTGCGGGCCTCGTGGTCGACGGAGTCGACCCGGAAGACGGCGACGAGCCCACCGACGGTCGTGACCCGCCCGCTCGTCCCCGGCTCGACCACCTGCAGCGGGTAGTCCACCTCGCGGAGGTGCGGGGCCCATGTCGGCCAGCGCGCGGGCTCGGTGTAGCGCGACCACACCGCCTCCGGGTGGAGCCGGCCGGTGGCGTCGAGACGGAGGGACCCGGTGAGGGAGGGCACGGCCACATCCTCACACCCCGGGGGTGCGCGCGGTCAGCCGGCCGCCCGACCGGTCGTCGCACGGCTCGAGGACCCCAGGGTGGCCAACCGCGCTCCGGACCTCCTCGAGGGGCTCCGCCGACCTTGGACGGACGGTGGCCCGGCCGCCCTCGCGCGGGTTAGCGTTGAGCGATGAGCCTGCTCCGCGTCGACCGGTCCTGGCGTGCGGAGGTGCGCAGCCGGGTCCCGGTCCGCTACCTCCCGCAGACCGACCCCGCCC
This sequence comes from Phycicoccus sp., assembly GCA_035702545.1. GTDB lineage: Bacteria > Actinomycetota > Actinomycetes > Actinomycetales > Dermatophilaceae > DASSQJ01. The sequence goes on along the minus strand of DASSQJ010000162.1, from coordinate 8,701 downwards.
ACCTGCGGGGGACCTGGCGCGACGCCAAGCCGGCCCGCATCGACCGGGCGCTCGCCGCGGCTTTGAGCCGTCCGACCCACGGCTGGCTCGTGGCCGCCGCGTCGAACGAGGTCCCGCGGTCGAGGACGCTGGTCCGCACGGTGGCCGGGCGCGAGGTCGTCCTGTGGCGGGACGCCGACGGCGCGGTCCTCGCCGGGCCGGGGGCGTGCCCCCACCTCGGTGCCCGGCTCCACGACTGCGACGTCGTCGACGGCACGGTGCTCTGCCGCTGGCACGGGATGCCGCTCGGCCGCGACTCCGACCCGCCCTGGGCGACCTTCGCCGCGCACGACGACGGCGTCCTCGTCTGGGTGCGCCTCGGCCCCCTCGAGGACGGAGCCGAACCGACGGACCGGCCGGTCCTCGCCGCCCGCCCTCCACTCGCCGAGTCCATCGCGTCGGTCGTCTCGCTCCCCGCGACGTGCGAGCCGCGCGACATCATCGCGAACCGGCTCGACCCGTGGCACGGCGCGTGGCTGCATCCGTACGCCTTCAGCGACCTGCGCGTCGACGACGACGAGTCGACCGACGACCGGCTCGTCCTCGACGTCGCCTACCGGTTGGGCCGGACCTTCGCCGTGCCGGTGCGGGCCGAGTTCACCTGCCCCGACTCGCACACCATCGTCATGACGATCACCGACGGCGAGGGGACGGGCAGCGTCGTCGAGACGCACGCGACGCCCATCACCGCGCCCGGGACCCACGCGGCCCGCACCGTGATGACCGAGGCCGTCGTCGCGACCTCGGACCGGATGGGGTTCCGCATCGCGCGCGGACTGTCGCCGCTCGTGCGGGTCGGGATGCGCGCGTCCGCCACCCAGCTGTGGGCTGACGACCTCGAGTACGCCGCGCGGCGCTACGAGCTGCGCCGTCGCGAGGCCACCGCCACCCCGGGCTGACGCCCCGCCGACACGGGGTTCGTCGGTCAGCGCTCGGGGGGGCCCGATCGGCGGGAACGGGCGGCCCGCGCCGCCCGGATGCCCTGCCTCGCCTTGCGGGGGATCGGCCCGAACCTCGAGGTCATCGGCGCCGACCACACCCCGTGGCCGCGCAGCCCCCAGCCCGCGAGGAGCCGGTCGGCCGCCATCCAGCCGGTGGTCGCGGCGCGTTCCATGAGCGCGACCGGCAGGTCGCACCGGACGGCGTCGCCGGCGAGCACGAGGCGCGGGTCGGGGGTGGTGACGCCGGGTCGGGACCGCCACGGCTCCAGGCCGACGAGGACGCAGTCCTGCTCGACGAGCCACTCCTCGTGGAGGACGTGCAGGTCCGCGGACTCGGGGTAGACGCGGTGCAGGGCGGCGAGCAGGCGTTCCCGCAGGTCCGCCTCGTCGGTGTCCTCGGGCAGCGCGTACGCGTGCAGCTCGACGACGGAGCCGTCGTGGGCCGCGGCCCACAGGGCGGCGTGGTCCTCGAACCGCTCGACGAGCGAGACGTTGTCGAGCGGGCCGTACCCGCTCGTCCCCAGGAACGGCGGCCGCTCGGGGCGCAGCCGCCCGTCGAGCCAGAGACGCCACACGGCGAAGGCGGGAGCCGAGCGGATGGCGGCGATCCGTTCGCGCCAGGCCCGACCCACGTCGCCGCTGCCGCCGAGCCCCGGGGAGCCGGCGACGACGCCACGCATCCCCACGGGGTCGAGCGCGAGCACGACGGCGTCGGCGTCGAGGACCTCCCCGCCGTCCCCGCCCCACGGCGCCCGGTGGTGCACGGCGAGGCCCCCACCGACCCCCTCGAGCACGGTCGTCGCCTCCCGTCCGACCCGGACGTCGACGCCGAGCCCACGGAGGTGGTCGGCGAGGGGTGTCCACAGGGTCCGGTCGTAGTCGTCGCGGGGCACGTCGAAGAGCAGTCCCTCGGCCGAACCGACGAAGTAGAGGTGGAACATCGCGATGAGCTCGGCCCCCGAGAACTCGCGCGGGTCGGCGAAGAAGCTCCGGGCGAAGACCTCGAGGGCGAGGTGGCGGGCGTCGTCCGGGAAGCGCAGGCGGTCGAGGACCTCGGCGGCGCTCACCCCGTCGAGCGCCGAGAACGTCGCCGGGAAGTGGACGTCGAGGAGCCCGAGCGCCTGCTCGACGTCCACCCCGGCGAGCCCGCGCCAGTCGAAGCTCGGGCTGCGGGCGACGAAGGCGGCGAGGTTCCACGGTGGGGTCCGGGGGATGCCCGCGAAGGAGTCGGCGGCCCCACCCTCCCGGACGAGCGGGTAGTCGGCCAGCGGACGGAGGCGCTCGAGCTCGGGGTCCGTGCGCCGGAGAACCGACCGCAGGTTGTAGTACTGCCGGAAGAAGGCGTGGAACCCCCGGCTCATCGTCGACGCGCTGCCGTCGGGGAGGGTGACCGGCCACGAGCGCACCCGGCCGCCGAGGCGTCCGTCGCGCTCGAGGACGGTGACCCGCACGCTCCGCTCGGCGAGCCCGAGCGCCGCGGTGAGCCCGGCGATCCCACCACCGACGACGACGACGTGGTGCTCGCCGGCGGGCGGGCCATCCGGGTGCCGGCGCGGCGCGGGGGGCGGGTGGAAGACGGCCCGCGGGTCCCGACCCGGGCGCCAGCGCGGCGTGCGGGGGCCCCTCACGACGGCCGCGTCCCGACGACGGTGTGGACGACGCCGTCCTGCCATCCCGGGTAGGACCGGTGGCGGACCCCGGTGAGCCCCACGGACTGGAGCCGGCGGCACATCTCGTCGACCGAGTCGAAGTCCCGCACGCTCGTGTAGAGGTAGCGGTGGAGGGGCACGTCGGAGCCCTTGACGGCGGCGAGGGGGATGATCACGGCGTGGCACACGGTGGCCCAGACGAGCCGGGCCCGGCGGCTGCCCGCCACCGAGTAGTCGTGGAGGACGACCGCTCCGCCCGGGCGCAGCACCCGCGCCACCTCCTCGACGAGGCCCTGCCGGTCCGGGAGGTTGCGCAGGAGGTAGGCGCCGAGGACACCGTCGACCGAGGCGTCCGGTAGCCCGCGCAGGTACGCGAGGGCGTCGGCGAGGACGAGCTCCACGCCCTCCGGCCACCCCTTGGTGCGCGCCTGGGCGACCATCCCGGCGGAGGCGTCCACCCCGGTGACGTCGAGCGCGCCGGGCGTGCCACCGGACACCGACCACGCGTCGAGGACCGCCCGCGTCGACGCGCCGGACCCGCAGCCGAGGTCGAGGACGACCGGGGCGTGGCCGGTGGACGCTTGCGGGAGCCCCGCGACGAGGGCCTCGGCCGCCGTGCGGAGCTGGTCGTGGTAGCCCGGCGACAGCGCGACCATCGCGTCGTACGTCGGCGCGGCCCGGTCGAACGCGTCGGCCAGCACCCAGTCCCGACCGGTCACCCGGCCACCTCCTTCTCGTGTCGTCGACCCCAGCGGACCCAGAGCAGCATCGTCAGGGTCACCATGCTGAACCCGAAGAGATAGTCCTCCACCGGGATGTCCCACGGCACCCGTAGGCCCGTGGTCTGGGACTCGTCGTAGATGACGATCGGTGCCGACAACTTGGTCAGCCACCCGTCGACGAGCACCTGGAAGGCGAAGACGATCGCCATCGACAGCCAGAACTGCGCCGTCCGCAGGATGCCCGTCCGAAACCAGAACCGTTCGGCGGCAAGGGTTCCCAGGACCGACAGGACCGCGAGCGCGGTGTACTCAGGCATCGGGCTCCCGCCGTTGGCGCCACCAGCCGAGGACGGTCCCCACGGACTCGTAGGTGAGCAGGCCGCAGACCGGGATGACGAGGAAGAAGACGAGCTCCTCGAGCGGGACGGCGAACGGCAGGAGGATGCCGGTCGTGTAGTCCTCGCTGTACCACCAGTGGTCCCGGACGATGCCGACGACGTCCCAGACGACGAAGACGGCGACGACGGGGAGCAGCGCGGCGAGGAGCCGGCGGGGGCGGCGGTAGACCCGGGCCCGGAAGACGAACTCCAGGGGCAGGGTGATGACGATGCACCCCGCCATGAGGAGGAGGTACTGGTACCGGTCGTCCACGGGCGCCTCAGACGGCCTCGACGGCCGCACCGAGGCGCGCCGCCGGGGGCAGGTCGGCGCGGGGGGCGGCCGGCCAGGCCCGGGGGTCCGGGCCGAGGCCGGCGAGGAGCGGCACCTGCTCCGCGCACCACGGCGAGACCGTCCGCCGTCCCTCGAGCACCTCCGCCGCGAACTGCGCCCAGGGCACCCAGGCCGCGGCGTCGACCTCCTCGGGGTCGGGACGCACCGCGTCCGACGCGGCCCGGGCCACCAGCACGGGGCACACCTCGTTCTCGACGACCCCGCCCATCGCGGCGCGGTACCGGAACGTCGGGAGGACGAGGCGCACGTCGGACACCTCGACGCCGAGCTCGTCGCGGGCGCGCCGGCGCACGGCGGCGTCGAGGTCCTCCCCGGGCAGTGGGTGGCCGCACACGGTGTTCGTCACGACCCCCGGGAAGCTGGGCTTGCTCGCGGCCCGCGTGGTGACGAGCAGCCGGCCGGCGTCGTCGACGACGTAGCAGGAGAAGGCGAGGTGCAGCGGGGTGTCGTCGTGGTGGACCGCCGACTTCGACGCGGTCCCGGTCGGCGCTCCTCCGTCGTCGACGAGGACGACGGGGTCGTCCGAGACCCAGCCGAGGTCGCGGGTGGCCGACGCGCGGTCGCGGGTGACGAGGCGGACCGGGTCGCGGGAGAGGACCATCCGTGCGGCGAGGGCGGCCTTCGCCGGCGTGGGCACGCGGGCGCGTCCCGAGAAGACGTCGTAGTCGGCGGCCTCGATGCGGTCGAGGATCCGCGCGTAGAGCACCCGGGCGGTGGCGACGCACCGCCGGGAGGCGGGGGGGAGCTGCGCCAGCCCCGCGTCGGCCTCGCGGTACAGTCGACGGTTGCGCGCCACCTCGAAGGCCATGAGCGCCCGCCACTGCGGCGTGACGACCCGGGCGTGCGGGTCGGCGCCGAAGCGCACGAGGTCCTCCTGCGGGAGGTAGACGCGCCCCCGGTCGAGGTCCTCCCCGACGTCGCGGAGGAAGTTCGTCAGCTGGAAGGCCAGCCCGAGGGCACGCGCGGGCGCGACGGCGTCGGTCGTTGGATGGAGGACCGGGAGCATCATCTCGCCGATGACCGCGGCGCTGCCGTCCATGTACCCGAGGAGGTCCTGCCACGTCCCGTACGTCCGCCGCGTCAGGTCGGTCCGCATCGCCGTGAAGAACCGGTCGAAGCACTCGTGCGGGATGCCCCGCTCCTGCACGGTCGCGGCGACCGCCGCGAGCACCGGGTCGTCGCCCCCGCCGGTGGCGAGGGCCTCGTGGAAGCGCGCCTGAAAGGCGTCGAGGGCCGCGGCCGTCTCCGGTCCGGGGACGGGGCCCGCGGTGTCGACGATGTCGTCGGCGAGCCGCGCGAGCGTGTAGACGGCGAAGACGTGTCGGCGGTCGCGCTCGGGCAGCAGCCGGGCGCCCCAGTAGTACGTCGTCCCGTGCTCGCGCGTCACCTCGGCGCAGCGGGCGTACCCGGCGGCGAGGACGGCCGGGTCCACCCCGTGGGGCGCGCTCACCCCGCCACCACCGCCGGAGGCCGGGGCGCGGGGCGCGCGTGGCCGGCGTACTCCTGCACCCGCTGGGCCGCGAGCTTCCCGCTGACCAGGACCATGGGGATGCCGACGCCCGGCGTCGTGCCCGACCCCGCGAAGACCAGTCCGGGAACCCGACGGTCGACGTTCGCGGGGCGGAAGGGGCCGGACTGGGTGAACGTGTGCGCGAGGGCGAACGGCGTGCCCAGGTGCATCCCCAGGGCGGCCCAGTCCTCCGGGGTGACGAGCCGCTCGGCGACGACGTCGCTGGGGTACCCGCCCTCCTCGAGGAAGCGGTGCAGCCGCTCGCGCATCGGCCCGGCCTCCTTCGCCCAGTCGAGCCGGGAGCCGAGGTGCGGCACCGGCTCGAGGACGTAGAGCGCGGATGCCCCCTCCGGGGCTGCGGTGGCGTCGGACACGGTCGGGACGGTGACGAGGCGGGACGGGTCCGGCATCAGCTGGCCGCGGTCGATGAGCGCCTCGAAGGCGCCGTCCCACTCGCGGCCGAAGTGGATGTTGTGGTGGCGGACGTGCTCGCCGGGGGTGCCCCAGGCGCCGACGTGCCAGACCACCGCGGACGGCGAGTAGTCCCCGGAGCGCACGACCCGGGGGGCCGGCACCCCCGGCAGGAGGCGGTCGTAGGCCACCGGCAGGTCGAGGGTGCAGACGACGGCATCGGCGGCGAGCCGTGCGCCGTCGGCCGTCGCGACCCCGGCGACGGCCCCGTCGCCGCGGCGCAGCACCTCGGTGACCTCGACGCCGAGGTGGACCGGGACGCCCGCGTCCGCCAGGGCCTGCGCCAGGCCGCGCGGCACGGCGTGCATCCCGCCCTCGGGGTGGAAGACGCCGCGCACGGTGTCCATGTACGTGATGACCGCGAAGACGGCCCGCGCGCTCCCCGGCGCGACGCCGGCGTAGAGGGACTGGAAGCCGAAGACGCGGTGCAGCCGGTCGTCGTCGAAGAACGAGGCGATCTTCGGCCCCAGCGCGCCGAGGCCGCCGAGGCGCAGCAGGCGGGCCGCGGCTCGCGGCGCGCGGACGAGGTCGAGCGGCGAGCCGTAGTTGTGGTCGATGAACGTGTCGAACTCGACGTCGTGGAGCTCCTCGAGCCAGTCGAGGAAGCGGTCGAAGCCGGCCGCGTCGCGCTCGCCGGACAGCCGGCGCACCTCCTCGCGGAGCGCTCCCATGTCGGCCCGGACGTGGAGCTCGGAGCCGTCGGCGTACACCGCCCGGTAGGCGGGGTCGAGGCGCCGCATCGGCACGAGCCGCCCGGGGTCGGCGCCGAGGGCGCGGAGCGGTTCGTCGAGCAGGTCGGGCATCGTCATGACGACCGGGCCGGTGTCGAAGCGGAAGCCGTCGAGCCGGAGCACCCCCGCGCGTCCCCCGACCTCCGCCTCGCGCTCGAGGACGGTGACGTCGTGGCCGGCGGCGACGAGGTGGCAGGCGGCGGCGAGCCCGGAGAGCCCGGCGCCGACGACGACGACCCTCACGAGGCCCGCCAGGCGATCGACTCGACGAGGTGGCGCAGCGCGGCCTCGGCGCCCGGGTCGTCCGTGAGCCCGGAGAGCTCCTCGTGAGCCTGCTCGGCGAGCCGGGCCACCTCGTCCTCGGCCCGTTCGCGGACACCGGCGGCGTCCATCGCCTCCTGGAGGGCGGCGACGCCAGGGGCGTCGAGGACCCCCTCGTCGCAGGCGCGCAGGAGCGGGCGGGCCGACTCGGGGAGCAGCTCGTGCGCCCAGGTGAGCAGGACGGTCGGCTTGCCCGCGAGGAGGTCGTCGCCGGCCGGCTTCCCGGTGACCGCCGGGTCGCCCCAGATGCCGAGCAGGTCGTCCCGCACCGCGAAGGCGTCCCCGACGAGGTCGCCCCAGGCGACGAGCCGGTCGACGAGCGCGTCGTCCGCTCCCGAGACGAGGGCGCCGAGCTGGAGCGGGCGGGTGATCGTGTAGCGGCCGCTCTTGAACCGGGCGATCCGGCGCGAGGTCGACAGGTCCCGGCGGCGGGCGGCGGTGTGGGTGACGTCGAGGAGCTGGCCGTCGACGAGCTCGACGGTCATCACCCGCCAGGCGCGGCGGACCGTCGGGGCGCACGGCGCGACGAGCAGTCCCGCCTCGCTGAGGGCGAGGTCGGCGACGAGGACGGCGACGCTGTCGCCGAAGAGGACCGGGTCACCGAGGCCGCCGGCCGCTGCGTGCCTCCGGGTGGCCTCGACGTGGAGCGTGGTCCGCCCGCGGCGGGTCTCCGAGCGGTCCATGACGTCGTCCTGGACGAGGGCGAAGAGGTGGAGCAGCTCGAGGGCCGCGGCGACGCGGACGAGGTCGGGGCGGGTGGGCTCCGGGGCGCCGGCGACCGACCAGCCCCAGTGCGCCAGCCGGGGGCGCAGCCGCTTGCCGTGGTTGGCGACCCGGTCGGCCAGCTCGCCGACGAGGTCGACACCGAGGGGGCCCCGGTCGGCTCCTGCGCCGTGGGGGGACCCGGCCTCGCGCAGCGCCTCGGACAGGCCGCACAGCGTGCGGTCGAGGAGGTCGTCGACGTCCGCGAGCGTGCGCTCGACGGGCGCGTCGAGGTCGCGCGCGTCGAGGCCAACGGAGCTCACCTCGGCACTCATCGAACCAACCCGCTCTGTCCGTCCTCCCGGTGGAACCACGATTCAACCAGAGCCACGACATCCCGCAACCGAACCTTCGACAAAGGTGCGGCGCGGGCGGCCCGGCGAGGGCGTCCCGTGGGGCCCGGCCTAGGGTCGTCCCCGTGGACGCGGACGTCGTCGTCGTGGGAGCCGGGCTCGCCGGGCTGCGGTGTGCCGACCGGCTCGCCGAGGCGGGGCGTTCGGTGGTCGTGCTCGAGCGCGAGCCGGTCGTCGGAGGGCGCCAGCGCACCGACGAGGTCGACGGCTTCCTCTGCGACCGCGGCTTCCAGGTGCTCAACCCCGCCTACCCGGCGGTCCGCCGCTGGGTCGACGTCGACGACCTCGCGCTCCGCCCGTTCGGCGCCGGCCTCCTCGTCCGCCGCGAGCGGGGGCTCGTCGAGCTGGCGCACCCGTTGCGCGAGCCCCGCGGCGTGGCCGCCACCCTGCGCAGCGGTCTCCTCGCGCCGAGGCAGGCGGCCGCCCTCGCCCGGTGGGCAGCCCCCGCCCTCGTCGCCCCGAGGCGCGTC
>DASSQJ010000161.1:0-11839 GCA_035702545.1 Phycicoccus sp. | reverse complement strand
GCGACCCCGACCGAGCAGGTGATGCCCTGCTCGTCGTGGACGGTGTCGCGGATGAGCCGGCCGATCGTCGCCGGGCTGCCGAGGCGGCGGACCGCTCCGGAGACGTCGAGGAAGGCCTCGTCGAGGGAGAGCGGCTCGACGACGGGGGTCACCGAGCGGAAGGTCTCCATGACGCCGGCGGAGATGCGCGAGTACAGCTCGTGCTCGGGCGGCAGGACCGTCGCCGCCGGGCAGAGCCGCCGGGCCCGCGCCATCGGCATCGCCGAGGTGACCCCGAAGCGGCGCGCCTCGTAGGTGGCCGAGAGGACGACACCGCGGGCGCCACCGCCGATGATGACCGGGGTGCCGACGAGTTCGGGGTGGGAGAGCAGGGTCGCCGAGGCGTAGAAGGCGTCCATGTCGACGTGGAGGACGGTGCAGCCGGTGTCGTCGGGCGGCTCCGTGGCGGCGCGTTCGGGGAGCGCGAACTGGCGGCGGCTCATCGGCGCTGGGGACGCTCAGCCCCGGGTCGCGAGGACGTGCAGGGCGCTGCCGAGGGCGCCGAGCAGGGGGTGCGCGGCGTCGTGGCTCGCGGCGTCCTCGAGGGCGAGGAGGGCGGCGCGGTCGGCGTCGGAGTCGACGAGCGCCGAGGGGACGAGGTCGATGAACGCGCGCACGCCGTGGGCCTGCACCGGGGCGAGCCCGTGCTCGTGGAGCAGGGCGAGGACGGTCTCCTCGTCGAAGCGGCGCGGGGACGGGTCGTCGTCGCCCCAGCGGCCGTCGGGGCGCTCGAGGACGGCCCGCGCCTGCTCGAACTCGCCGGCGAGGGCGCGGGCGAGGACCCCGTGGAGGCGCTGCGCCACGAGCAGGCTCAGCGTGCCGCCCGGGGCGAGGAGTGCGGCGACCGCCTCGAGCGCGGCGCCGGGGTCGTCGACGACCTCGAGGGTGCCGTGGAGGCAGACGAGGTCGAAGGCGGGGTCGGCGCCGACGAGGTCCCGGACGGTGTCGGTGTCACCCTGGAGGGCACGGACCCGGTCCTCGACGCCGCGCTCGGCGGCCCGGCGGCGCAGCGAGAAGAGCGCGTCGGGGCTCGGGTCGACGACGGTGAGCTCGTGGCCGGCGGCCGCGAGCGGGACGGCGGTGCCGCCGGTGCCCCCGCCGAGGTCGAGGACCCGCAGGGGTCGGCCGAGCTCGGCGCGCCGGCGCTCGGTGAGCGCGTCGAGGGAGCGCTGCACCGCCGCCGTGCGCAGGCCGGTCGGGGCCGTCGGCCGGTGCGCCCGGCCCTGCTCGTCGGCCACGGTGGGTCTCCTCGGGGGGTGTCTCGGGGGCGGTTCCACCCTAGTGGCCCGAGCTGCCGGGGCTCGCGTGCCACAGCTTGCGGGAGGGCAGCGCCGGGGCGGGCGGACGCGCCGGCCCGACCGGGACCCCCCGGCCGGACCGCGGGTCGGCGCCCGGCGGCCTCGTGTCGGCGTACGGCGACTGCCGGAACCCCGAGGCGTGGACGAGGACCCGCCGCCCGGTGCGTGCGGCGTCCTCGCGGGCGGCGTCCTCGGCGGCCCGGGCCCGGGCGAGCGCGTCGGACTCCCCGGCGGCGACCGCGGCGTGGACCGCCGCGAGCCCCCCGAGCTGCCAGGCGTCCCAGAGCGCGGCGAGCTCCCACGCCCCTGTGGCGCGGATCGACACCCCGCGGTCCCCGGTGCGCCGGACCACCCCGCGGACGAGAAGCAGCCACGAGTGGAAGACGACCTCGGCGTAGGGCCCCTGGACGTCCTCGAAGAAGGTGCAGTCGGACGGGCCGGTGCCGTCGTCGAGGGTGAGGAAGACGACCCGGCGCCCCGAGCGCACCGGCGGGGTCTGGGTGGCGACCTTGACCCCGGCGACCCAGACCTCGCGCCGGCTCCGGGCCGCGAGCAGGTCGCGGCTGCGGGTGACCCCGAGCGCGCCGAGGAGCGGCTCGTAGAACTCGACGACGTGGGCGGAGACGTCGAGCCCGAGGACGTCGAGCTCGGCCCGCACCCGCTCGGGACCGGTCATCTCGGGCAGGCCGGTGCCGGCGACGAGCCGGGGCCGGTCGCCGAGGTCGAGGGTCAGCTGGGTCGGCTGGGCGTCGGCGGGCACGACCTCGCGCGCGGCCTGCGACTGCGCCGCGGCCTGCTCGCGGACGTCGGGGCCGGCCGCCTCGACCTCGCGGGCCGCGGACACCGGCAGGGCCCGGCGGCGGCTGCTCCGGGGCGGGCCTCCTCCCCCGCGCTCCCACCGGTCGAGCTCGGCGACGTGGAGGAGCAGGTCGCGGCGGGTGACCCGGCCCCGCCGCCCGAGAGCCGGCCCGCCCACCCGGTGGAGGCGGTCGAAGGCCCCGGCGAGGACGAGCCGCTCGGTGACCGGGCGGCTGACCCGGGCTCGGGTCCAGAAGTCGCCGAGGTCGGAGTAGGGCTGCCCGGCGAGGACCCGGACGACCTCGGCCGCGCTGATCCCCCTGACGTCGGCGAGGGAGAGCCGGATGCCGTACGGCTGGGGGTCGCGCCGCCATCCGGGGACCGGCGGCTGCCCGGCATCCTCCTCCCCGGCATCCTCGACGGCCCCGTCGAGGACCGGCTCGATGCGGTAGGTGTCGCCGGAGGCGTTGACGTCGAGGCCGAGGACGGGGATGCCGAAGGAGCGGGCGTCGTCGAGGAGGAGTCGCTTCGGGTACATCCCGGGGTCGTGGGTGAGGACCCCGGCGAGGAAGGCCGCGGGGTGGTGGGTCTTCAGCCACGCGGAGTGGTAGGTGGGCAGGGCGAACGCCGCGGCGTGCGCCTTGCAGAACCCGAAGGACGCGAACGACCTCAGCACCTCCCAGATCCGGTCGCGCTCCTCCGCGGTGTACCCCCGTGCGGCGGCGGCCGGGCGCCACCACGCCTCGACCTCCTCCTGGCCCTTCGGGGAGCCCATGCTGCGGCGCACCTCGTCGGCCTGGGCGAGGCTGACCCCGGTGGTCTCGGCGACGATGAGCAGCACCTGCTCGTGGAAGACGACGACCCCCTCGGTCTCCTCGAGGGCCGGGACGAGGCTGGGGTGGAGGAAGCGCCGCTCGGCCCACCCGTGCCGGCTCTCGAGGAACGGGGTGATCATGTCGGACTTGACCGGGCCGGGCCGGAACAGCGAGATGTCGACGATCAGGTCGTCGAACGCGGTCGGCCCGAGCTTGCCGACGAGCTCACGCTGGCCCGGGCTCTCGATCTGGAACATCCCGAGGGTGCGGGTCGTGCGGATCAGCTCGAAGGTCTCGGGGTCGTCGTGCGGCACCTGCGCCTCGTCGTCGAGGTCGATCCGCTCCCCCGTCACCCGCTCGACCTCGGCGACGGCGTGCGCCATCGCCGACTGCATCCGGATGCCGAGGACGTCGAGCTTGAGGAACCCGAGGGTCTCGACGTCGTCCTTGTCGAACTGGCTCATCGGGAAGCCGAGCCAGCTCGCCTCGACGGGAGTGCGGTCGAGCAGCCCCGCGTTGGAGAGGACGACGCCGCACGGGTGGAGGGCGATGTGCCGGGGCAGGCCGTCGAGGGCCTCGACGAGGTCGAAGAAGGTCGCCATCCGCGGTGAGCCCAGGCCCCGGCTGCGCAGCTCGGGGAGGTCGGCGATGGCGTGCCGGGCGTCCTTGGCGCGGATGTGGGGAAAGGCCTTGGCGATCTCGTCGACCTCGACCGGCGGCAGGCCGAGCGCGGCGCCGACGTCGCGGACGGCGTGGCGGACCTTGTAGGTGTCCATCATCGACACGCAGGTGACCCGCTCGCCGCCGAAGCGCTCGAGGACCGCCTCGTAGATCTCGGTGCGGCGGGCCGACTCGACGTCGACGTCGATGTCGGGCAGCTCGGCCCGCAGCGGCGAGCAGAACCGCTCCATGAGGAGGCGGTGACGGATCGGGTCGACGCCGCTGATGCCGAGGAGGTGGTTGACGAGGCTCCCGGCGCCCGAGCCCCGGGCCGCGACCCGCACGCCGCGGGCTCTGATGAGGTCGGTGACCTCGGCGACGGTGAGGAAGTACGTCGGGTAGCCGAGCGAGGCGATGACGGCGAGCTCGGCGTCGAGGCGGTCCTCGACGACCCGGAGCGCGGCCGCGGTGGCCCCGGGGTAGCGGGAGCCCACGGCGGCCCGGGCGCGACGGGTGAGGACCTCCATCGGGTCGGTCCCGGGGGGATGCCGAGCACCTCGGGCTCCGGGAGGTGGACTGCGCCGATCCCGAGGTCGGCGCGGGCGTGCTGGACGCACTCCCCCGCGAGCCGGGCCGTCATCGCGAGGAGCCGGTCGGCGCGCGCGGTGTCGCCGCCGGTGACCTCGAGGGCCCGGGCGCGCATGTCGCCGGTGGCCGCGAGGTGGCCGGCATCGGTGACCCGGTCGAGGTGGCGGGAGTCGAGGACGACGAGCCGGCGGGCGGCGTCCAGGACGTCGACGGTGCGCACCTGGCCGGGCTCGGCGTGCCGGACGGCGCCGGTGAGGACCGCGGGGACGCCGGCGGCGTCGGCGAGGCCGAGGAGGCGGGCGGCGTGCGAGCGGCACCCCGGGGTCCCCTCGGGGCCGCCGTGGAGGACGACCTCGACGACGAGCCCGTCGCGCGGGAGGAGGGCGCGCCAGCGGGCAAGCAGCTCGCGGGCCCGGGCGGCCCGCCCGGCGAGGACGGCGCGGCCGACGTCGGAGTCGGGGCCGAGGAGGACGACGAGCCGCGCCGGGCCCCCGTCGTCGGAGTCGGGTCGAGGTGATGGCGCTCGGGAAACCGCGCGGGAGCACCTCGACCCCTCGCACTCCCCGGCGGTTCGAGGTGATGTCGCGTCGGAATCCGTGCAGTGACACCTCGACCCGGACGCGGACGGGCTCGACGCCGGGTCCGCCCAGTGGGCGAGCAGCCCGGGGGTGGTGACCGGGACGCCGCGCTCCCCGCGCAGGTGGGTGGCGGTGACGAGCCGGCACAGGGCCGCCCAGCCGACCCCGGGACCTGCTCCGCCGGCACGCCCCCGCGCGAGGACGGTGACGCGGGGCCGCCGGGGGTCGACGACGGCGCCGCCGCGCACCGGGGTGCGCACCCGCGCCGGCGCCGCGGTGCCGGCGGGCTCCTCGACGGCGAGGTCGACGCCGAGGACGGGGTCGACGCCGGCCTGCCCGCACGCCGCCGCGAAGCGGACCGCGCCGTAGAGGCCGTCGCGGTCGGTGAGGGCGAGCGCCCCCTGGCCGAGGTCGGCGGCACGCGCGACGAGGTCCTCGGGCATCGAGGCGCCGTAGCGCATCGAGAACCCCGAGGCGACGTGGAGGTGGGCGAAGCCGTCCATGCGCGGTGGGCTCAGGCCGAGCGGACCGGGACCAGCCGGCGCGGCGGGTGCGGCGCGGGCACGCCGAGCCGGCGGGCGGCGAGATCGACGAAGGCCTCGGCGTCGCGGAGGAGGTCGTCGGCCTCGCGGGCGCTGACCCGGACCAGCCCGGTCTCGACGCCGACCCGATGGCCGGTGACTGCGGTGAACCGCTGGGCCCACTCGGCGAGCTCGGGGGCGGCCGAGGCGGCGAGCGCCCAGACGTCGTGCGGCCCGGGGCCGTGGCCCGGGGCGGAGGGCCGGGCGGCGACGAGGGCCGCGGCCGCCCGGAGCGCGGCGAGCGAGGCCGCGAGGTAGCGGGCGGAGGCCGCCGAGGCGGAGTACCCGTTCGTCAGGGCCTCGTCGGCGCGGGCGAGGAGGTCGAGGGTCGTCGCGGCGTGGGGCCTCGCGGATGGCACGGGGTCGTCCTCCTCTAGTCGTGGGACCGCAGCAGGAGCCAGCGGTCGTCGTCGCGGCCGAGGTCGAAGACCCCGGCGGTGCCGGCCGGCGGGCGGGCCTCGACCCGCCACACCCGCCGCTCGGTGTCGGGGGCCGGGCCCCCGGGGTCGTCCCCGACCTCGCGCCACCACGCCCGCCGCTCCTGCCAGGAGGCGAGGACCGCGCACACGGTGTACCGGCGGCCCCGCCAGACGAAGGACCGCGGCCCGGCATCCGCGCGGACCTCGACGGGTTCGTCGTGCCGACGTGCCATGGCGACCTCCGGTGGGCAGGACCGACCAGCCGGTCCCCCGGGGGCCGGCCGACGGGCGGCAGTGATCGAACACGTGTTCGATGAAGACTCCACTGTAGCCCCGCCTCCCGACATCCCGTCAAGCCCGGGTCGGACCCCCGCCGGGCGGACCGCGGGTCACAGGTTCGACACGCTCCGCCCCGGCCCGGCGACGCGTGCCCCCGGCGCCCCTACGCTGTGCCCATGGCGCACGAGCCGGCCGACGTCACCGAAGGGCCCGCCGTCGAGCCACCTCCTCCGGGCCCGGCCCCCGCGCGCGACCTCACGACGCACCGCAGCGTCTCCCGGGTCCTCGAGGTCCTCGCGCTCCACCACGTCCGCCCGGAGGTTCGCCAGCTGCCGGACGCCGTCCGCACCGCCCGCGCGGCGGCGGAGGCGCTCGGCGTCACCCCGGCCGAGATCGCGAACAGCCTCGTCTTCGCCGGCACCGACTACGACGGCCGGGTCGCCCCGCTCCTCGTCCTCGCCTCGGGCGGGCACCGCGTCGACACCGCGAAGGTCGCCGGGCTCGCCGAGCTCGCCTCGCTCGAGCAGGCCGACCCCGAGTTCGTCCGGGTGCACACCGGGATGGCGATCGGCGGGGTCGCGCCCGTCGGGCACCCCGAGCGCATCCGCACGGTCGTCGACGTCACCCTCGGCCGGTACGCGACGGTGTGGGCGGCTGCCGGCCACAGCCACACCGTGTTCTCGACGACCTACGACGAGCTCATCCGGGTCACCGGCGGCCAGCCGATGGACGTGGCCTGAGCCTCATCCCGGCGGCTCCTCCGGGACCAGCACCGCCACCGGGACGACCCGACCCGCCTTCCGGGCGTACCGCACCACCTCCGGCGCCCGGGCGAGGACGACGTCGGACCACACCCGCTCCCGCTCGTCCCCCACGAGCTCGCGGGCCAGGGCCGGGAAGCGTCGGTCCCGCACCTGCACCTCGGCGCGGCCCGCGGCCCGCAGGTTGCGGAACCAGTCCGGGTCGCGGGGCGCCCCGCCGCCGGTCCCCCACACCACGAGGCCGTCCCGCGTGTCGAGGTAGCGCACGCACGCCGAGCGCGGGACGCCGGTGCGCCGGCCGGGCACCGTGAGCATCAGGACGGTGACGTCGCGCCGGCCGCTGGCGAGCCGGCCGTCGAGCGTGCGGTAGAGCCACACCCCCAACCGGTTGCCGGTCCGCGTGAAGCGGCGGCGCGTCGTCGTCATCGCGCGGCCTCCTTCCGGGGAAGCCCGGCCGACGGTCAGAGCCCGAGGTTCTCGAAGACCTCGAGCGTGGCCGTCGACCGGTTCATCGTGATGAAGTGCAGCCCGGGGGCCCCCTCGTCGAGCATCCGGCGGCCGAGCTCGGTCGCGATCTCGACGCCGACCGCCCGCACCGCGTCGGGGTCGTCCTTGACCGCCTCGAGCCGCCCGACGACCGCCGGCGGCAGCGGCGTCCCCATGAGCTCGGACATCCGGGTGATCTGGCGCAGGTTCGTCACGGGCATGAGCCCGGGGGTGATCGGCAGGTCGCGCCGTGCGGTGACCCGGTCGCGCAGCCGCAGGTAGGTGTCGGCGTCGAAGACCATCTGGGTCACCGCGAAGCTCGCCCCCGCGTCGGCCTTGCGGACGAGGACCTCGACGTCGTGGTCGAGGTCCGGGCTGTCCGGGTGGACGTCGGGGAAGGCCGCGACCCCGATGGTGAAGTCGCCGAGGCCGCGGACGAGGGCGACGAGGTCCTCGGCGTGGTCGAGGCCCTCGGGGTGCGGGGTCCAGGCGCCCCGGACGTTCCCCGGCGGGTCGCCGCGGAGGGCGAGGATGTTGCGCACCCCGGACGACGCGTAGTGGCCGACCACCTGGCGGAGCTGGCGGACCGAGGCCCCGACACAGGTGAGGTGCGCCAGGGGGGTCAGCGAGGTCTCGTCGGCGATGCGGCCGGTGACCCGCACCGTGCGGTCCTGGGTCGTGCCGCCGGCGCCGTAGGTGACCGAGACGAACGCGGGGTGCACCCGCTCGAGGCGCCGGATGGCGTCCCAGAGCTGGGCCTCCGAGGCGTCGTCCTTCGGGGGGAAGAACTCGAAGCTGATCGACGGCTTCGGCCCCCGCAGGCGCGCAGGGATCGACGCGACGAGGTGCGCCGGTCGTCCGCCTCCCCCGTAGTGGGCCATGCCGGCGAGGGTAGTCCAGCGGGCACGACGTAGGCTTCGGCTCACCATCATCCGAACGACCGGTTCCGCTGCCCGCAGGAGGACCCGTGCCCAGCGTGCTCGACACCGCCGACCTGCGGCGACGGGTCCAGGCGTGCCTCGACGCGGAGCTCGAGACGCAGGCCGGCGTCCTCGCCGAGCTCGGCCCCGACGTCGAGGACCTGCTCCACGCGATCGGCGACCTGCTGCGTGGCGGCAAGCGGCTGCGGGCCGCCTTCCTCTACTGGGGCGCCCGGGCGGCGGGGCTCCCGGACTCCGACGAGCTGGTCCGGCTCGCGAGCGCGATGGAGCTCTTCCAGGCGGCCGCCCTCATCCACGACGACGTCATGGACGACTCCGACACCCGCCGCGGCATGCCTGCCGCGCACCGGGCGCTCGCGACGCGGCACGCCGACCGGGGGTGGGACGGCGACGAGGAGCGCTTCGGGCTCGCCGGCGCGGTGCTCGCCGGCAACCTCTGCCTCACGTGGACCGACGAGGTCTACGCGACGTGCGGGCTCCCCGCGGCGGCCCTCGAGCGCGGGCGCCCCGTGTTCGACCGGATGCGCACCCAGCTGATGGCCGGGCAGTTCCTCGACGTCGTGGAGTCGATGCGGCCGTGGGCCGGCCTCGCCGACGCCGAGCGCGTGCACCGGGCCGGACGGGTCATCCGCTACAAGAGCGCCAAGTACACCGTCGAGCACCCGCTGCTCATCGGCGCGAGCGTCGGTGGGCTCGACGACGCCGGGCTCGACGCGCTGTCCCGGTACGGTCTCGAGCTCGGCCGGGCCTTCCAGCTCCGCGACGACCTCCTCGGCGTCTTCGGCGACCCCGAGGAGACGGGGAAGCCCGCCGGCGACGACCTGCGCGAGGGCAAGCGCACCGTCCTGCTCGCCCACGCCCTCGCCGGCACCGACGGGGCCGGTCGCGAGCGCCTGGAGTCGCTCGTCGGCCGCGCCGACCTCACCGGCGGGGACGTCGAGGAGCTGCGCGGCGTCATCACCGGGTCGGGGGCGGTCGACGTCCTCGAGGCCGAGATCGCCCGCCTCGCCGACACCGCCCGCGAGGCCCTGGCCGGCGCCGAAATCGACCCGGGGGCCCGGCAGGTGCTCGAGGCGCTCGTCACGACGGCCACCGCGCGCTCGGCCTGACCGACACCCCGCCCGCGCGGTGGCGGGCGCCGGGTCCGGCTCGGGGGTGGGGCTAGAAGGCCTCCTCCATCGCGCGCCGGCGGACCTCGGTCTTGAAGCCGGCACGGATGGCGTCGAGCGGGCTGCCCGGGACGGGGAGGGTGGGGTCCGGGGTGTGCAGCCACCGGATGATCTCGGCGTCGTCCATCCCCCCGTCGGCGAGGACGGTGAAGGTCCCCTTGAGCGCCGGGTGGGGACCACCCTCCTCGAGGAACCCCGCGGGGACCGCGAGGACGTGACGTTCGCCGACCCGCAGCGCGAGGAGCTCGCGGTCCTCGACGAGGCGGCGGGCGTCGGCGAGCCGGATGCCGAGGCGCTCGGCGACGTCGGGCACGGTGACCCAGTCGCCGACGAGGGCCTCGAGGTCGTCCTCCGGGGTGGGGTCGCTCACGGGGCCAGCGTGCCACAGGCCCGCAGCGGCCGCCGAGCGACCCCGGCCCCTCCCGACGCCGCAACCTTCAGCGCGGCGGGGTTCGGCCGAGGCGCGCGGCGTGACCTCGGGACATCACAGTGGCCCCTCCGGTACCGTGTGACCCACGAGTCCCCTCAGGTCACTCCAGCCCCGTCGTCGAAGGACCGCGTCATGCTCGCCACCGCTGCGCCGGCCGCCGTGCCCCCGCCGAGCCAGGCTCCGGCCACGGTGCTCACTGCCCCGGCGCGGGCCCCCCACGGCTGGACGACCCACACGGTGCGTCCCGGGGAGACGCTGACGAGCATCGCTGCCAGGTACCGCACCACCGTCGCCGCGATCGCCGCCCGCAACCACCTCCGCGACCCCGACCTCATCCACGCCGGCGCCCGCCTCGAGGTGCCCCGCACGTCAGCACCGGCCCGGACCCCCACCGGTCGCAGCGCGGCCCCGGCGCCCCACGTCCACGTCGTCCGCAGCGGGGACACGCTGAGCGGCATCGCGGCGCGCTACCGGGTGAGCCTCGCGAGCGTGCTCAAGACCAACCGTCTCGGCGCCGACGCGGTGATCCACGTCGGCGACCGGGTGCGGGTCCGCGGCGCGAAGGCCGTCGCGCGCGCGAAGCCGGCCAAGCCGGCCGCTGTCCCCGACACCTTCCTCGGGGTGACCTATCCCACCTCCGTCGCCAGGGCGGCGGCCCGCAACCGCGCCGTCCTCGCCGCCCGAGACGTCCCGAGCCGGGCCGAGGTCAAGGCCCTCGTCACCCAGACCGCCCGGCGACACGGCGTCGACGTCCGGCTCGCCCTCGCAGTGAGCTTCCAGGAGTCGGGGTGGAACCAGCGGGCGGTGTCCCCCGCCAACGCCATCGGGGTCATGCAGGTCATCCCGGACGGCGGTGAGTGGGCCTCGATGCTCGTCGGGCGCCGGCTCGACCTGCTCGACACCGAGGACAACGTCACGGCCGGCGTCGTCATGCTGCGCGCTCTCGGCCGCGCGACGTCGGACACGTCGGACACCCTCGCGGCGTACTACCAGGGCCTGGCGTCGGTCCGGAAGAACGGCCGCTACGACGACACGGAGCGGTACGTGCGCACCGTCCTCAGCCTTCGCTCGCGCATGTGACGGACGGTCGGAGGTACGGGGCGGTGTCGCGGACTACGTACACTCGTTCGGTGTCATCCACCGGCGACGCGCTCATCGGGCGCACCCTCGACGGGCGCTACCGCGTCGTGTCGCGCATCGCCGACGGCGGGATGGCCACCGTCTACCTCGGCGTCGACGAGCGGCTCGGCCGCGACGTCGCCCTCAAGGTGATGCGCCCGCACCTGGTCCACGACGAGAGCTTCGTCACCCGGTTCCGCCGGGAGGCCCGCTCGGCCGCCGCCCTGTCCCACCCCAACGTCGTCGCCGTGTACGACCAGGGCGAGGACGACGGGCTGATGTTCCTCGCCATGGAGTACGTGCCCGGGCTGACGCTCCGGGAGGTCCTCAAGGACGAGGGCCCGCTGTCCCCCCGCGCCGCCCTCGACATCCTCGACCCGCTCCTCCTCGCCCTCGCCGAGGCCCACGCGAAGGGCCTGATCCACCGGGACGTCAAGCCCGAGAACGTCATCATCAGCGAGAACGGCACCGTCAAGGTCGCCGACTTCGGGCTGGCGCGGGCCGTGACCAGCCAGACCGTGACGAGCTCGTCCGGGCTGCTCCTCGGCACCGTCGCGTACCTCTCCCCCGAGCAGGTCGAGCGGGGCATCGCGGACGCCCGCTCCGACGTCTACGCCGCCGGGCTGGTCCTCTTCGAGATGCTCACCGGCGGCAAGGCGTTCACCGGCGACACCCCCATCCACGTCGCCTACCAGCACGTCCACAGCGGCGTCCCGGTCCCCTCGTCCCGGGTCGACGGCCTGCCGCCGGCCCTCGACGAGCTCGTCGCGGTGGCCACCGCCCGGGACCCGGACGAGCGGCCGGCGAACGCCGGCGAGTTCCTCGACCTCGTCCGCCGCACCCGGGCGAGCCTGCCCCCGGACGCCCTCGACGCCCGG
>DASSQJ010000160.1:0-7526 GCA_035702545.1 Phycicoccus sp. | reverse complement strand
TAGCTGACCTCGGTGACCCGGCGGAACTCCTCGGGCCGGATGTCGTCGAAGCGGGCGAACACCGAGGTGAAGGCGACGTTGACCCAGACGTCGATCGGCCCGAGCTCGGACTCGATGCGCTCCACCGCCGCCTCGACGGCGTCCTGGTCCGCGACGTCGGTCGGCACGACGAGCGCCCGCCGGCCCATCGCCCGCACCTCCTCCGCGGCGGCCTCGAGGCCCGCTTCGCCCCGCGCGAGCAGGGCGATGTCGTCACCTCGCTTCGCGAACTCCCGGACCGTGGCCCGGCCGATCCCCCCGCTGGCTCCCGTGACGGCGACGACGCGCGACATCCGTGCTCCTTTCCCGTGTGCGAAACGTGTGCAGTAGTGCAATGGTTGAGGTGGAGGGAATGTTCCGGAAGGCTCCACGGCGTGACCAGTACCCCGAGTCCCCGGCCGGCACGCACCGACTCGGTCGACCGCGCCCACGACCACGACCTCGAGGACGACCTCGACGCCGTCCTGCGCGGCTCCCGCGTGATGACCGGGGTCATCGCTGCGTCGCTGGCCCGGGCCGACGACGTCGTCACGATGCTGCAGCTCCGGGTGCTCGTCATGGCCGCCACCCGCCCCGGGACGACCGCGACGAGCGTGGCCGAGGAGCTCGGCGTCCACGTCTCCAGCGCGAGCCGCACCGTGGACCGGCTCGCCGCCGCCGGGCTCGTCGAGCGCCGCGAGTCCACCGAGGACCGCCGCCGGCTCGAGCTGGTCCCCACGACCGGGGGTCGGGGGCTGCTCGAGACGCTGATGTCCGACCGCCGCCGAGCCCTGCGCGAGCTGATGCGCGAGATGTCCGCCGAGGACCGCGACCACCTGGCCCGCGGGATGCACGCCCTCGCCGACGCCGCCGGTGAACCGGCCGGCCCCTCGCCGCTCATCCCCTGAGGCAACCGGCCCGCGCCAGCGCTCGCGGGTGTCGGCGGACCGGCGCAGGATGGGTGGATGCCGCCGTCTCCCCCTGTGACCCGTCCGCTCGCTGCTCACCCGGCACCGCCCACGTGCGGGTTCGTGCCCCCGTACGTCCTCGAGGCACTCGCGGCATCCGGCGACCCGCACCTCGAGGCCCACGCGTCGGCCACCCTCGCCGTCGACCGGGCGCTCCGGCACGGCCGCCGGACCGGGACCCTGCGGCCCGAGGGGGCCGGCGGCCGCCCGCGCGTGGCGCGTGGTGGGCCCGACGCCCCGCAGCGGGTCGTGTACGACGCCCGCGGCGGGACGACGCTCCCGGGCACCCGCGTGCGCGGCGAGGGCGACCCCCTGACCGACGACACCGCCGTCACCGAGGCGTACGACGGGCTCGGCGCCACGTGGACCCTGTGGAGCGAGGCGTACGAGCGCAACTCCCTCGACGGCAAGGGCCTGCCCCTGCTCGCGAGCGTCCACTACGGCCGGCTCTACGACAACGCCTTCTGGGACGGCAGCCAGATGGTCTTCGGCGACGGTGACGGCGTGGTGTTCCTCGGCTTCACCCGCAGCCTCGACGTCATCGGCCACGAGCTCGCCCACGGCGTCACCCAGTACACGTCGGGCCTGAACTACCAGGACCAGTCGGGCGCCCTCAACGAGTCGGTGTCCGACGTCTTCGGGGTCCTCGTCGCCCAGCACCTGCGCGGCCAGACCGCCGACGAGGCCGACTGGCTCGTCGGCGCCGAGCTGCTCGCACCGGGGGTCAAGGGGGTCGCGCTGCGCTCGATGGCCGCTCCCGGCACGGCGTACGACGACCCCCGGCTCGGCCGCGACCCGCAGCCGGCGCACATGGACGGCTACGTCGACACCACCGACGACAACGGCGGGGTCCACATCAACTCCGGCATCCCGAACAAGGCCTTCCACGTCGTCGCCACGACCCTCGGCGGCAAGGCGTGGGAGGCGGCCGGGCAGGTCTGGTACGACACGATCACCGGCGACATCCGGGCCGACTGCGACTTCGCCACCTTCGCCGGGCTCACCGTCGCCGCCGCCACCCGCCGGTTCGGCGAGGGCTCGAGGGAGGTCGACGCGGTCCGAGGCGGATGGGATGCCGTGGGCGTGTCGACCGAGGGCGGGAGCCCGCGGGGCCGCGGTCGCACGGGCAGCGCACCGGCGGATGACGCCACCGACGCGGGAACGCGTGTCCGGGTGCGGCGGACGGGCGGCGTGGCCGGCATCGTCCGCGAGCGCACCGTCGCCATCGGCGCCCTGCCCGACCCCGACACCCGGGCCTGGCAGCGCCTGCTCGCCGGCGACCACCTCCCCCGCCTGGCCGCGGCGGCCGAGGAGCACCGGGGCCGTCCGGACGCGTTCTGCTACTCCGTGCACTGCGAGCGGCCGGCCGTCGAGGTCGACCTGCCCGAACCGGTGGTCCCCGACGAGGTCCGCGACCTCCTCGAACGGACCCTGGCTGCCGACTGACGGGGGCCCGTCGACCCGGGCCGTCCGGCCGTCCGACCGTCGGACCCGGCCTCCGACGTTCGGACCGACCGGTCCGCCGACGGGAGGAGACCTCGCGCATCCGCGCCCGGCAGGAGCCGCCGCCCCGCCAAGGTGGAGCCATCGAACCACCGGCGGCACCACCCGGAGCCGCCCGCCCGCAACGGAGCCCGCCATGCAGCAGTCACTCGGCACCACCCACGACGTCCCCGCCGGGGCGCACGCCTCTGGGCGGTACGTCCTGATGACCGACGAGCTCCGGGAGGCCCCGGACCCGTACCGCGGCCGCCACGTCCGCCCCCGCCGCACGCCGCCCTTCGCCGACGCCGCGGTGGCCGTCACCCACATCCGTTCCTGAGCCGTCCACCCGACCCCGCTCCCTGTCGGGGTCGGTCGTTCGGACAGGGCCGGTGGGCCGTCGGGCCAGACCCGACCCGAACACCACGCACCACCCCCGCCACCGGCGGGACGCTCATCCCACCTTCAACGATGCGGGGCCGCTGGCGACCTCGCGCCCCGGATCGGAGCCAGTCATGACCCAGTCACTCCTCGACCCGCCGAGCCCCGTGCTCGACCACGACGCCTACCCCTCCGCGCCGCACGTCGGCTTCACCGGCCGGCACGTCGCCGACGGAGCCGTCTCCACCGAGCAGGCCGGCTACCAGCCCAGGCACGCGCGGCCCAAGTCCCCCGACGAGGACGAGCCCGGCGCCGGTGGTGAGCCGCCCGCCGGCACCGAGCCGCGGGACTGACGCCGCGGCCCCTACGATCGGGGCCATGGATGCCGGGCCGCGCGGGCTGACCCGCGACGACTTCGACACCCTCGAGCGGGTCACGACCCGCTGGTCGGACAACGACATGTTCGGCCACCTCAACAACGCGGTCTACCTCGAGCTGTTCGACAGCGCCCTCAACGCGTGGATGATGCGCGGCACCGGCGTCGACGAGCGCACCGCGCCGGCCCAGGGCGTCGTCGTCGAGTCGAGCGTCCGGTACTACGCCGAGGTGTCCTACCCCGGCGACGTCGAGGTGGGGGTGCGGGTCGGGCGCATCGGCCGGACGAGCGTGATGCTCGAGCTGGGGCTCTTCGTCCCCGGCACCGCGGAGATCGCGGCGCACTGCGAGTGGGAGCAGGTCTACATCGACCGGGACAGCCGGCGGCCCACCCCCATCCCGGATGTCGTGCGCGCCTTCCTCGAGGCCACGGTCACCGCCCGCTGACCCCCGCTGTTCTCCGACTCATTGCCACTTCGGCCGGTCGACACGCCCTGTGACGGCGGTTCGACCGGCCGAACCGGCAATGAGTCGAGGTTGTCGGGGTGTGCCCGGCCGGCGTCAGGTGGTGCCGAGGGTTGTGAGCACCTGCGAGGTGACGGCGTCCGCACCCTTGTCGTCGACGTGGGAGACGGTGATGGTCGTGAAGCCGTCGGGGATCTCGGCCACGATCGCGCGCCCGTGGACGGTCGTCGCGCCCATGACCAGGCGGTACGAGGCGACCTTGGCCGCGCCGAGCGGAGTGGTGGATGCCCGGATGCCGCTCACCGTGGCCCCGATGCTGCCGAGGTCGGCCTTCAGCGCGGCGTCGCCCGGCATCCCGGCGACCTGGCTGGGAATGACGTTGACGTTCGGGGCGAAGTCGCCCTCCGGCGGGCCCATGACGAGCAGGTCGACCTGGTTCGCGATCTCGCCCATCTGGTCCGGCGAGATGCCGAGGGACTCCGCGGCCGACGCGAGCGCGTCGGGGTCGCCCTGCTCGAGCAGTGCGGCCGGGTCGATGACGGACCACTCCTCGGGCACGGCGAAGCGCACCCCGATTCCGGACGACGTGGCCCAGATGGCGCCCGCCGGCGGCTCGGGGGTGGCGCTCGGCGTCGCGGCCGTCGACGCCGACGCGGCGGTCGTCGAGCCGGCGGACCTGCTCGCCGGGCTGCTCGAGGCAGCCGAACCGGCCGTCCCGGTGAGCCCGCACCCCCCGATGGCGAGCACGCCGGCGAGCGCGAGCACGGACGGATGACGTGGTCGAGTCCCCCTCATCCGAGGAATCCTAGGCGGACGCCCGCCCTGCAACCCACACTTCGGACGCAACCCCTCCCACTCCTTGCCGGCTTTGCCGCTCGACACGCCTCGGAGCGGCGCGTCGAGCGGTCGAAGTCGCAAGAAGTGGGGGTGTTCGGGGCGGGACGGCGCGTGCCGGGAACGGCGGAGAGCCGCCCGCAAGGGGCCGGTCGCGTATCGGGAGTCAGGAGCGGGTGGGATTTCGCGGGAAAGGTGCCCGCACGGGCCTCCCTGAGGCATGTCGTGACGGTCGTGACCGGTAGAATGAAGGCCGACACCGCGCCCAGGGCGTCTCACCGCCCCGGGCGCGCGCCATGCGCCCACCGGACCAGCCCGCCGGTGCGCCCTGCCCGACGAAGGAGACCCGTGGCGGAGCAGCAGCCCGAGCCCACCCAGGACCCGACCGGCGTCGTTCCCGCCGCCCAGCTCGACCCCACGGTCCCCCCCGAGCACTCCCCCCTCCCAGCCCCCGACGGCCCCGCGTACGACGCCTCGGCGATCACCGTCCTCGAGGGCCTCGAGGCGGTGCGCAAGCGTCCCGGGATGTACATCGGCTCCACCGGCGAGCGCGGCCTGCACCACCTCGTCTGGGAGATCGTCGACAACGCCGTCGACGAGGCGCTCGCCGGCTACGCCGACACCGTCGACGTCACCCTGATGGAGGACGGCGCGGTCCGGGTCAAGGACAACGGCCGCGGCATCCCCACCGACATCCACCCCACCGAGGGCGTCAGCGCCGTCGAGCTCGTCCTCACCCAGCTGCACGCCGGCGGCAAGTTCGGTGGCGGGGGGTACAAGGTGTCCGGCGGCCTCCACGGCGTCGGCTCGTCCGTCGTGAACGCGCTCTCCACGCGCCTCGACGTCTGTGTCCGGCAGAAGGGGCACGCCTTTCGGATGTCCTTCGACCACGGTGAGCCCACCGGCGCCCTCCAGCAGATGGAGGAGACCGACCGCACCGGCACCACCATCACCTTCTGGGCCAACCCGGACATCTTCGAGACCGTCGAGTACGACTACGAGACGCTGCGGGCGCGCTTCCAGCAGTACGCCTTCCTCAACAAGGGCCTGACGATCAACCTCGTCGACCAGCGCGTCCCCGACACCGACGACGAGCCCGACCTCGACGGCGTCGACGCCGACATCGCCGAGGTCGAGGACCACGAGGACGAGCAGGCCGGAGGCGAGACCCGCCGGACCACCGCCCGCTCGGTCTCCTACCGCTACGACGGCGGCCTCGTCGACTACGTCAACCACCTCGTCGCGAGCAAGAAGGCCGAGCCGGTGCACGCCGAGGTCATCGAGGTCGAGGTCGAGGACGAGGCGCGCAGCCTCTCCCTCGAGCTCGCCATGCAGTGGACCAACGCGTACAGCGAGTCGGTCCACACCTATGCCAACACGGTCAACACCCACGAGGGCGGCACGCACGAGGAGGGGTTCCGGGCGGCGCTCACCAAGCTCGTCAACGACTTCGCCCGCAAGCAGAACCAGCTCAAGGAGAAGGACGACAACCTCACCGGCGACGACGTCCGCGAGGGCCTGACCGCCGTCATCTCCGTCAAGCTCGGTGAGCCGCAGTTCGAGGGCCAGACCAAGACCAAGCTCGGCAACTCCGAGGTCAAGGGCTTCGTCCAGCGCGCCATGACCGAGGAGTTCGGCGGGTGGCTCGACAGCCACCCCAACGAGGGGCGCGAGATCGTCCGCAAGGCGATCCAGGCCGCCGCCGCCCGGATGGCGGCCCGCAAGGCCCGCGAGGCGACCCGCAAGCGGGTGCTCGAGTCCGGTGGCCTGCCCGGCAAGCTGCGCGACTGCCAGGCCAAGGACCCGGCCGTATCCGAGGTCTTCATCGTCGAGGGCGACTCCGCGGGCGGCTCGGCCGTACGCGGGCGCAACCCGTACACCCAGGCGATCCTCCCGATCCGCGGCAAGATCCTCAACGTCGAGCGGGCCCGCCTCGACAAGGCCCTGGCCAACCAGGAGGTCCAGGCGCTCATCAGCGCCTTCGGCACCGGCATCGGCGAGGACTTCGACATCGAGAAGGCGCGCTACCACAAGATCGTGCTTATGGCCGACGCCGACGTCGACGGCATGCACATCCGCACGCTGCTGCTCACGCTGCTGTTCCGGTTCATGAAGCCGCTCATCGAGGCCGGCTACGTCTACCTCGCCCAGCCGCCGCTGTACCGGCTGAAGTGGAGCAACGCCCCGCACGAGTTCGCCTTCACCGACCGCGAGCGCGACGCCCTTGTCGCCGAGGGCCAGGCCAAGGGCCGCCGGCTGCCGAAGGACAACCCGATCCAGCGGTACAAGGGCCTCGGCGAGATGGACTACCAGGAGCTGTGGGAGACGACGATGAACCCCGACTCCCGGGTGCTCCTCCAGGTCACCCTCGACGACGCGGCCGCGGCCGACGAGATCTTCTCCGTGCTCATGGGCGAGGACGTCGAGTCCCGGCGCAGCTTCATCCAGCGCAACGCCCGCGACGTCCGCTTCCTCGACATCTGATGCGGATGCCCCCCGCCGCAACTTTCTCTCCGGATGCCGGAACCTTCAGCGGCCGACGCCTTTCGAACCCGTCGCCCGCTGAAGGTTCCCGTCGGTCGGCCCCAGTGGCCGCCGCCCTCTGACCCGCACCCCACCGCACTCGCCAGGCAAGGACTCCGATGACCGAGCAGCCGCCCGTGACCGACCGCACGGAGCCGATCGACCTCAACACCGAGATGCAGCGGTCGTACATCGAGTACGCGATGAGCGTCATCGTCAGCCGCGCGCTGCCGGACGTCCGCGACGGGCTCAAGCCAGTGCACCGACGCGTGCTCTTCGCGATGTACGACGGTGGCTACCGTCCGGACCGGCCCTTCTCCAAGTCGAGCCGCGTGGTCGGCGACGTGATGGGGCAGTACCACCCGCACGGCGACACCGCGATCTACGACACTCTCGTGCGCCTGGGTCAGGACTGGTCGCTGCGCTACCCGCTCGTCCAGGGCCAGGGCAACTTCGGCTCCCGCGGTGACGACCGTCAAG
>DASSQJ010000159.1:0-25549 GCA_035702545.1 Phycicoccus sp. | reverse complement strand
CGAGGTCGGCCGTGTAGTCGGCGTGGTTGATCCCCCAGCAGTGCACCGGCAGGGAGCGTTCCAGGGCCATCGTGTGCGGGTTGCGCACGTCGATCCGGTGCAGGCGCTCGGCCATCACCAGGGCATGCGTCCCGTCCGGGGTGAAGTACAGGTTGTAGGGGTCGTCGACCGGAACGGGTCTGCCGGGCCTGCCCGTGCGGGGGTCGATGGGCGTGAGCCGGTTCCCGTGGTCGCTGTTGACCCACAGCCGGGTCAGGTCCCACGAGGGGACGACGTGCTGCGGCTCGGCCCCGACCCGGAACGTCCGCACGACGGTGTAGGTGCGCGGGTCGATCAGCTGGACGGTGTTCGCCTGGCTGTTGGGGACATACACCATCGCGCGGGCCGCGCGAGCGACCGGCGAGATGTCGCCGGCGCCGGTTCCCGCGTAGACGTCCACCGGCGCCGGACCGGGGGGAGTGGCCGACGGAGACGGCGCCGGCGCGGTGGAGGTCGGTGTCGCCGTCGACGGGGACGGCCGCGTCGATGCCGGCGAGCCGGCCGCGCCGCCCGAGGTGCAGGCCGCCAACGAGAGCAGCAGGGCCAGCGCGGGCGCAGCACGTGCGCGACGCGGACGGGCCGTCAGGAGGGAGCGCACGCCATCTGGTCCTTCGCCGGCTCAGTCGCGCAGGAGGCGGGAGAGGGTGACGGGCTGCAGGCCCATCGCGGCCAGGTCGGACAGCATCCCCGGGAGGGCCTCGGCGGTCCCCGCGTGGCCGAGGTGGAGCGACACGATCGACCCCGCGCGGACGGCTCGCCGGACCCGGGTGCGGACGAGCTTGGCGCCGGGGTCGAGGTAGTCGTGGGGGTCGACGTCGTAGGAGACGCACCGGGCGTAGCCGTTCGCCCAGGCCGCCGACCGGATGGTCGCCGTGCTGTGCTGGGTGCCGGACGGCCGGAACCACCAGCCCGGGCTCCCGAGGGCGCGGGTCAGTGCGTCTCGACCCCTGCGGACCTCGGTGCGCGCGGCCGAGGGGTCGAGCCGAGGCATCTGCTGGTGGCTCCACGTGTGGTTGCCCACCTCGTGCCCGTCCCGGAGGAGGGCGACGGCCAGTGCCGGGTCCGCGTCCACCCAGGTGCCGACGGCGAAGACGGTGATGGCGGCGGAGGCCTCCCGGCACGCCGCGCGGACCGCGTCCGTGAGGACGGCCGCTCCCTGGCCGTGGAAGGTGAGGGCGACCTCGTCACGGGTCCCGGGGCCGGAGACGATGTCCGGACCCCGCGACGACGCCACGGACGGGCGCGGGTCCGGGACGGGGCTCGTGGCGGGCGCGGACGTCGGCTGGGCGGTCGCCGGTGGCTCGTGGGTCGGTGCGGTGCCGGGCGCTGCCGAGCTGGGGCCCGGTGCCGCCGGGGCCGGTCCGCTGCACCCGGCCGCTCCGAGCAGCGCCCCGGCGCCGAGCACCGCACCGGCGCCGAGCGCGAGCCGACGCGACGGCGCAGGCTCCCGCGGAGGAGTGCTCACCGGTCCATCGTGGCGCCGGTACCTGAGAAGGAGCCATGAACGTGTCGACCGGCTGGTCGGGCGGCCGGGGCGGACAGGGCGAGGTCCGCCCTCGGTGAAGTGGCGGAATCCCGTCCACCACCGGGCTCGTTGTACCGCCATGAGCACCGACCCGGCGGCAGAGGCGCACGCTCTGGATGCCTACTCGGCGATCGTGACGTCGGTCGCGGCGCGGTTGACGCCGAAGGTGGCCGCGCTCCGGATCCGGTCGTCGCGGGGGGAGTCGGCGGGCTCGGCCGTGGTGCTCACCAGCGACTCGCACCTGATCACCAACGCGCACGTCGTCGGCGATGCCACCGAGGGGACCGCGGAGTTCGCCGACGGCACCGTGGCCCACGTCGACGTCGTGGGCCGTGACCCGCTGTCGGACCTCGCGGTGGTCCGGGCGGACCGGGACGTGCCTGCCCCGCCGGAGCTGGGCGACGCGGGCTCGCTCCTCGTCGGCTCCCTCGTGGTCGCCGTCGGCAACCCCCTGGGCCTCTCCGGCACCGTGACCGCCGGCGTGGTGAGCGCGCTCGGCCGGAGCATGCCGGTCCGAACCCGGACGACGGCCCGGCTCATCGAGGACGTCATCCAGACCGACGCCGCCCTCAACCCGGGCAGCTCCGGGGGTGCCCTGGCAGACAGCCGGGGTCGTGTCGTGGGGATCAACACGGCCGTCGCCGGAGTCGGCCTGGGGATGGCGGTCCCGATCAACGCGACGACGCATCGCATCATCGGCGCGCTGATGCACGAGGGGCGCGTCCGGCGCGCCTACCTCGGCCTCGTGAGCACTCCTGCGCGGCTGACCCCCACCCAGGCCGAGCGGTACCGCCAGCGGGTCGCCCTCCGGATCGTCGAGGTGGTCGAGGGCAGTCCTGCCGCCCGCAGCGGCCTGCTCGCCGGTGACCTCGTCCTCGCCATCGACGGTGCCCCCCTCGGGGACGCGCAGTCCTTGCAGAAGCACTTGTTCGGCGAGGCCATCGGACGGCGGATGGAGGTCACCGTCATCCGCAACGGAGCGCTGGTCGACGCCGTGGTGCTGCCGAGCGAGCTCCCCGACTAGCTGCTCGGCGCGGAACGGGCGCCCTTGACGAGGAGCCACAGGGCGAGTCCGACCTCGGCGACGAAGCCCACGACCCAGGAGGGATAGCTGATCGCGCGGTACTCCGGGGCGAGGAGCGTCTGGAGGAACCAGACGAGGACCGCGACTCCGTCGAGGAGGAGGAGCCACCCGAGGAGCCGGGGGAGGAACCGGCAGCGGAGCACCAGCCAGCCGAGGGGGAAGAGCCAGGCGGAGAAGAAGAGCTGGGCGGTGACGAAGCCGACCTGGTGGGTGGTGACCGAGAGCATCGCCAGTCCGTGGAGCTGCTGGCCGGTCAGGCCCGCCAGGTCCGCCCCGCCCTCGGCCTGGGCGAGCACGGCGAGGAGCGGGAGGTAGCTGGCGCACTGGACGGCCACCCCCACCGCGTTGAGCACGAGGAGCAGCAGGGCCAGGGCGTCGTCCACGGGGCGGAGCAGGATGTACAGGGCCCACGCGGTGGCGACAAACAGCAGGGCCGAGGCGAGGGCCGCGACGAGGCCGACCCGGAACATCGCCTCGTCGTCCGCGATCGTCGCGCGCAGCGTCCGGGCGTCACTGAGCCCGATGTGGCCGGTCAGGCTGGCGAGCACGTTGGCCAGGATGTAGGCGAGGTACAGGCCCCCGGCCCACCGGGCGACCCTCATGCGGTCCCACGAGCTCGGGGTGGCGGTCGTCCCCGCGGTGGTCGTGACGGTCATGACGTTCTCTCCTTGCTCTCTGCCGCCCGGGGGCTCCGGCGCCGGGCTTCGCCTGCACGAGCCACCAGCCCGATGGCGAGGCCGAGGGCAAGCACGCGGATCGCGTTGAAGGCCGTGGCGACGAGGAGCCACCGGAAGGGGTCGTCGACATCCGCGCCGAGCTTCGCGGGCACCTCGAGGGCGAGCGTGACGACGACCAGTGCGCAGGTCGCCAGCAGCATCGCCCTGCTGACCGGGCCGGTGCCGGGCACCCGGTGCGGGAACCGCACGAGCAGCAGCGCCACGACGCCCGCGAGGACGACGCCGCCCACGGCTGCCTCGACGAGCATGGCCACGTACTCGATCGACATCGCCGCGCGGTAGGCGGCGGCCACCGGGGTCAGCGAGATGGCGAGGTTGGTCGTCCAGAACGCGGCCGCTCCCGCGAGGGTGAAGGCCAGCCACCCACTCCGCGGTGGACCCGGCTGCCCGGTGGCCACGCGCACGGCAGCCTCGACGGCCTTCATGGTGCACTCCGACCGGCCGGGGACGACCCGGCCCGGGTCCAGCATCCCGCTCGAAGGCACCGGCCCCGCCGCCTCTGGCTGGAACCTCACACCGGTGGGACGATCGGCCCCATGACCGAGCACGAGGAGTTCATCGCGTGGGTGCGGTCCGACCTCCGGGACGCGGAGGTCGCCATCCACGACGGGGACGCAGGGCCGCGGCGTGCTCTCTGGTCGCGCAGGGACCCGGTGACGGTGCTCGGCGCCTGGCGGAACGCGATGGGGCAGCAGGAGCTCGACGAGCTCTTCGCCCACCTCGCCGCGAGCTTCTCGGACTGCACGTCCTTCGAGCTCGAGCTGCTCGAGTCCGAGGTCCGTGGCGACACGGCGTACACGGTGGCGTTCGAGCACACCTCGGCCTCCGTCGACGGCGTGCCGCGTACGTACACACTGCGTGCGACCCAGGTCTACCGCCGCGAGGACGGCGAGTGGAGGGTGGCCCACCGCCACGGCAGCGCCCCGCCGGAGTAGCCGAGCGCGCGGGTGGGCGCACCCGCGGGGGTGCGCCGGGGCGTTGACAAGGAGTCGCTGGTCAGGGACGTTGAGTCCTTGCCGATCCGTCGACCCGAGACCCGGGCGCCGAGGCTCGGGAGGGAGGGCGCGATGACCGCACCGGGACAGGGCCGGGTCGGCGTCGGTGGGCTGCAGGTCGCCGAGGTGCTCCACGCGTTCGTCCGCGACGAGGCGCTGCCGGGGTCGGGGATCGACGAGGGCGCGTTCTGGAGCGGGCTCGAGCAGGTCCTCGCGGACTTCACCCCTCGCAACCGTGACCTCCTCTCCCGCCGGGCCCGGCTGCAGGAGCAGCTCGACGCGTGGCACCTCACCCACCCCGGCCCGGTCCGTGACCAGGCGGACCACGTCCGGTGGCTGCGCGACATCGGGTACCTCGTCGACGAGCCGCCCGACTTCTCGATCGACACGCACGACGTCGACGAGGAGGTCGCGCTCGTGGCCGGGCCGCAGCTCGTCGTGCCGGTGCTCAACGCCCGCTTCGCCGTCAACGCGGCGAACGCACGGTGGGGCTCGTTGTACGACGCGCTCTACGGGACCGACGTCCTGGCGGAGGAGCCCGGCCTCGAGCGCGGGGCGTCGTACAACCCGGCCCGCGGCGCGGTCGTCATCGCGTGGGCCCGCGCCTTCCTCGACGAGCACTTCCCGCTCGCGCGGGGGAGCCACGCCGAGGCGCAGGGCTACGGCGTGGCCGACGGCGTCCTCGGGGTCGAGCTGCCCGACGGCAGGACCGGACTCGCCGACCCGACGCTGTTCGTCGGCCACCGGGGCGACGCCCGCGCGCCGGACGCGGTCCTGCTCGTGCACCACGGCCTGCACGTCGAGATCCAGGTGGACCGCGCCGACCCGGTCGGCAGGGACGACCCGGCCGGCGTCAGGGACGTCCTGCTCGAGGCCGCGGTCTCGACGATCATGGACCTCGAGGACTCCGTCGCGGCCGTCGACCCCGAGGACAAGGTCGCCTGCTACCGCAACTGGCTGCTCCTCAACCGCGGGACGCTCAGCGCCGAGGTGACCAAGGAGGGGACCTCGTTCACCCGACGACTCGCACCGGACCGCCACTACGAGGGCCCCGACGGCCCCGTCGTCCTCCCCGGCCGCTCCTTGATGTTCGTCCGCCAGGTCGGCCACCTGATGACGACCGACGCGGTCCTCGACCGTGACGGCGACGAGGTGCCGGAGGGCATCCTCGACGCCGTCATGACCGCCCTGGGCAGCCTCGTCGACGTCCAGCGCCGGAACACGCTGCGCAACTCGAGGGCCGGGTCGGTGTACGTCGTGAAGCCGAAGATGCACGGCCCGGAGGAGGTCCGCTTCACCGACGACCTCCTCGCGGCCGTCGAGGACCTGCTCGGGCTGCGGAGGGGCACGGTCAAGCTCGGCATCATGGACGAGGAGCGACGCACCTCGGCCAACCTCAAGGCCTGCATCCACGAGGCACGGGGGCGGGTCGCCTTCATCAACACCGGCTTCCTCGACCGGACGGGCGACGAGCTGCGCACCTCGATGCACGGCGGCCCGATGATCCGCAAGGGCGAGATGAGGTCGACCGAGTGGATCCGCGCCTACGAGGCCCAGAACGTCGACATCGGCCTCGCGTGCGGCTTCCGCGGTCGGGCGCAGATCGGCAAGGGCATGTGGGCGATGCCGGACGAGATGGCCGCGATGCTCGAGGAGAAGGTCGCCCACCCGGAGGCCGGCGCCTCGTGCGCCTGGGTGCCCTCACCCACCGCGGCGACGCTGCACGCCCTCCACTACCACCGGGTCGACGTCGCGGCTCGTCAGCGCGACCTGGCGGGCGGGCGACGGACGACGCTCGAGCAGCTGCTCACCGTGCCCCTGGCCGACGACCCGTCCTGGTCGCCCGACGAGCGGGTCGCCGAGCTCGAGAACAACCTGCAGGGCATCCTCGGCTACGTGAAGCGATGGGTGGACGACGGCGTCGGCTGCTCCAAGGTCCCGGACATCCACGGCACCGCGCTCATGGAGGACCGGGCGACGTGCCGCATCTCCAGCCAGCACGTCGCCAACTGGCTGCACCACGGCGTCGTCACCGCCCTCGAGGTCGAGGAGTCGCTGCGCCGGATGGCCGACGTCGTGGACCGCCAGCAGGCCGGGGAGGGCTACCTGCCGATGGGACCGACGTACGACGGCGAGGCGTTCGCCGCGGCCCGCGCCCTCGTCCTCGAGGGGCTCGACCAGCCGTCCGGCTACACCGAGCCGATCCTCCACCGGCACCGCCGGGCCGTGAAGTCCGCCCGAGGGCCGGTCCGCCGATGACCGACCCCACCGCCGGTCCCTCGGCCGCCGCGCTCGCAGCGGCGCTCGCCACCTCGCTGACCGCCGACCTCGACGCGCGCCTCGCGGCCGCCGACGCGGCCCGGGCCGCGTCCTACCCCGGCGAACGCGAGGGCAGGCAGCCGGTGCACACGGTGTACGTGCCGGCCGACCGCTTCGGCGTCGACACCGTGCCCACGTGGGGGCGGGAGGCGCTGACGACCCTCGACGCGCACGCCGACGCGTTCGCCGCCCTCGTCGCCGACGCGGACGTGGTGGCGCGCGTCCGCGACAAGCTCGGCCGTGAGCCGGTCGAGGACGTCCGCGTCGACTTCGAGGACGGCTACGTCGGGCGCACCGACGCCGACGAGGACGCCGATGCCGTCCGGGCCGCGGTGGCGATGGCCCAGGCGCAGGTCCGCGGATGCGCCGCGCCGTTCGGAGGCATCCGCGTCAAGTGCCTCGAGCGCCCGACCCGGGAACGCGCGGTGCGGACGCTGACCGCCCACGTCGGTGCCCTCGTCGAGCTCGGGGCGAGCCTGGAGAACTGGGTGGTGACGCTCCCGAAGGTGACGAGCGTCGACCAGGTCGACGCGATGGTGCACGCGTGCGGGCGCCTCGAGGAGGCGTTCGGGCTGCGCCCGGGAGTCCTGCGGTTCGAGGTGCAGGTGGAGACACCCCAGTCGGTCCTCGGGCCCGACGGCACGGCGCTCGTCGCCCGGATGGTGCACGCCGCCGGCCCGCGCCTCACCGGTTTGCACTACGGCACCTACGACTACTCCGCGTCCTGCGGGATCGCCGCCGGCCAGCAGTCGCTCGAGCACCCGGTGGCCGACCACGCCAAGCTCGTCATGCAGGCCGCGGCCGCGGGGACCGGCGTCCGGCTCTCGGACGGGTCCACCAACATCCTCCCCGTCGGGGGTGCCGACGCCGTCGCCCACGGCTGGGCCACCCACCACCGCCTCGTCCGGCGCTCCCTGGAGCGGGGGTTCCCCCAGGGGTGGGACCTCCACCCGGCGCAGCTGCCGACGCGGTACGCCGCGACGTACTCCTTCTACCGCGAAGGGCTTGCTGGTGCCCTCGCCCGTCTCGCCGACTACCGGGCGCGGACGATGGCGACGATCGCCGACGAGCCCGCCACGGCGCGCGCCCTCGCCACGTACCTGCTGCGCGGCCTCGACTGTGGTGCCGTCGAGGAGCGCGAGGTCGAGGCCGGCGCGGGCCTCGGTCGGGCCGACCTTCGTGCGCTCGCCCACCACCGACCCCAGGAGGTCTAGATGGCCCACACCCTCGGAGCCAACCGGTACGGCAAGGCCGAGAGCCGGGTCGTCCGCATCGTCCGGGACACGGCGCGCCACGAGATCCGCGACCTCACGGTGTCGACCTCGCTCCGAGGCGAGTTCGCGGCCGCCCACACCGAGGGGAACCAGGCGGCCGTCCTCCCGACCGACACCCAGAAGAACACCGCCTTCGCCTACGCCAAGCTGCACGGCATCGAGTCGCCGGAGGACTACGGGCTCGCGCTCGGCCGGCGCCTGCTCGACGCGTGCCCGGCGGCCACGCACGCGGACGTGCGCGTCGAGCAGCACGACTGGGACCGGCTGGGGGACCACTCGTTCATCCGGCGTGGCGGCCCGGTCCGCACCGCGGTGGTGACCGTGGGCCGCGACGAGACCCACGTCGTCTCGGGGCTGCGCGACCTCGTCGTGCTCAGCTCGACCGGCTCGGAGTTCAAGGGGTTCCTCAAGGACGAGTTCACCACGCTCGCCGAGACGGACGATCGGATCCTGTCCACGTCACTCGTCGCTCGGTGGCGGCACTCGAGCGCCGAGGGAGTGGACTGGAACGACTCGTACCGGGCCGTCCTCTCGACCCTGACGGGGACGTTCGCGGCCACCTACTCGCACGCCCTCCAGGAGACGCTCTACGCCATGGGCTGCGCCGTCCTCGACGCGGAGCCGTCGGTGTCCGAAGTGCGCTTCTCGGCACCCAACAAGCACCACTTCCTCGTCGACTTCAGCGGCTTCCGCGTCGAGGACCTCACCAACGACGGTGAGGTGTTCATCGCCGCCGACCGTCCCTACGGGCTCATCGAGGCCGAGGTCCTGCGCGACGGTGCCCGACCCGCTGCGGACGCCTGGCTCGGCGTCGCGGGGTTCTGCTGATGCGGACGACGCCGGAGGTGCTCACCTCCTGCCTCGCGGTGCCCCGGTGGGTCGACGACGTGCTGGCGGGGCAGCCGTACGAGTCGCGGGCAGCCCTCCTCGCCGCCGCCGACCGCGCGGCGCAGGTGCTCACCGACGACGAGCTCGTGCAGGCCCTCGCCGGTCATCCCCGGATCGGCGAGCGCGGCGGCGCGCAGTCCCAGCGCGAGCAGGCCGGGGTGGGGACGTCGGCGCACGTCCGGGCCCGCCTGGCGGCCGGCAACGCGGCGTACGAGGCCCGCTTCGGGCGGGTCTTCCTCATCCGCGCGGCGGGCCGTGACGCCGACGAGGTCCTCGCCGAGCTGGAGCGCAGGCTCGGCAACGACGAGGCCACCGAGCGGGCCGAGACCGTCGACAACCTGCGAGAGATCGCACTGCTCCGACTGGAGGCGGCACTGTGAGTGTCCTGTCCACCCACGTCCTCGACCTGGCGGCGGGCCGGCCCGCCGCCGGCATCCCCGTCCGGGCGGAGACGCGCGAGGGTGAGCTCATCGGCCGGGGCGTCACCGACGACGACGGCCGGGTCGCGGCGATGCCCCTCCCCCCGACCGCCGGCGCGGTCGTGCTGCGCTTCGACCTCGGCGACCGCGGCGGGTTATACCCCGAGGTCGTCGTCGTCGTCACGCTCGACGGGGCCGACGAGCGCTACCACGTGCCGCTCCTCCTCAGCCCCTACGGCTACTCCACCTACCGTGGCAGCTGAGCTCGACGTCGTCGTCCGGGCCCGACGCGTCGTCCTCGACGGGTCCGAGGCCCCGGCCGCCGTCGGTGTCGCCGGCCAGCAGGTCGCGACGATCACCGCCTACGACGCGGTTCCCATGGCGCGGCGCGTCGTCACCCTCGACGACGACGAGGTCCTGCTGCCCGGGCTCGTCGACACCCACGTGCACGTCAACGAGCCGGGCCGCACCGAGTGGGAGGGCTTCGAGAGCGCCACCCGGGCGGCAGCCGCCGGGGGCGTGACGACCATCCTCGACATGCCGCTCAACTCCGTCCCCCCGACCACGACGGTGGCCGCGCTCGCCGAGAAGCGGCGGGTGGCCACGGGCCGGGTGGGGATCGACGTCGGCTTCTGGGGCGGCGCGGTCCCCGGGAACCTCGACGACCTCGCGCCCCTGCACCACGAGGGGGTGTTCGGGTTCAAGTGCTTCCTCGTCGACTCGGGGGTCGCCGAGTTCGGGCACCTCGACCCGACGGGGTTCGCCGCCGCCGTCCGGGGGACGGCGGCCCTCGGCGCGTTGCTCATGGTGCACGCCGAGGACGGCGACCGGCTCGACCCCGGAGCACTGACCGGACGGCGCTACGCCGGCTTCCTCGCGTCCCGCCCGCCCGCCGCGGAGGACGCCGCGATCGCCCGGGTCCTCCGCGAGGCATCCGCCGCGGGCGGCCGGGTACACATCGCGCACCTGAGCAGCGCGGGCGCCGTCCCCCTCCTCCGCGAGGCGCGGGCCGCCGGCACCGACGTCAGCGTCGAGACCTGTCCGCACTACCTGACCTTCGACGCCGAGCACGTCCCGGACGGTGCCACCGAGCTCAAGTGCTGCCCACCGATCCGCGAGGCCGCC
This sequence comes from Phycicoccus sp., assembly GCA_035702545.1. Classification (GTDB taxonomy): domain Bacteria; phylum Actinomycetota; class Actinomycetes; order Actinomycetales; family Dermatophilaceae; genus DASSQJ01. Next base: position 15,144 of record DASSQJ010000159.1, on the reverse strand, counting down.
AACCGGGAGCGGCTCTGGGAGGCTCTCGGCGCCGGCGAGGTCGACCTGGTCGTCTCCGACCACTCGCCGTGCACGGCCGAGCTCAAGGCGGAGGGCGGCGGGGACTTCGGTCTCGCCTGGGGTGGCATCGCGTCCCTCCAGCTCGCCCTGCCGGCCGTGTGGACCGGAGCCCGGGACCGTGGTCACTCGCTCGCCGACGTCGTCGGGTGGATGGCCCGTGGCCCGGCCGACCGGGTCGGCCTCACCCACAAGGGTCGGATCGAGGTCGGCGCGGACGCCGACCTCGTGCGCTTCGCCCCGGACGAGCCGCTGACCGTCGACGCAGCGAGGCTGCACCACCGGAACCCGGTCTGCGCCTACGACGGTCGGCGGCTCACCGGCGTGGTCCGGGAGACCTGGCTGCGCGGACGTCCCGTCGACGAGGCCGCGCCCCGCGGACGACTGCTGAGGAGAGGACACCGATGAGCTACCACGTCGCCCGGGGCGGACTGCCGCCCCAGACCGCGCTCACCACGGACCGCGCCGTCTTCACGACGGCCTATGCGGTCATCCCGGGGCGCACCCTCAGCGACATCACCGCCTCGTACCTCCCCGGGTGGGAGCGGACCCGGCTGTGGGTCCTGGCGCGCCCCCTGTCGGGGTTCGCGGAGACCTTCAGCCAGTACCTCGTCGAGGTCGCTCCCGGTGGGGGCGCGGACCGCCCCGAGCCGGACCCCGCAGCCGAGGGCGTCCTCTTCGTCGTCGGTGGGTCCGTCACGTTGACGCTCGACGGGCAGCCGCACCCGATGGGCCCGGGCGGCTACGCCTACATCCCCCCCTCCTCGTCGTGGCAGGTGCACAACCCGACCCGCGACACGGCGACGTTCCACTGGATCCGCAAGGCCTACCGGCCGGTCGACGGGCTCGGCGCGCCCCCGGCCTTCGTGACGCACGAGCGCGAGGTCGAGCCCGCCGGGATGCCGGGGACCGACGGCGCCTGGTCGACGACCCGGTTCGTCGACGTCGACGACCTCCGCCACGACATGCACGTCAACATCGTCACCTTCCAGCCCGGGGGCGCCATCCCGTTCCCGGAGACCCACGTCATGGAGCACGGGCTCTACGTCCTCGAGGGCAAGGCCGTCTACCTGCTCAACACGGACTGGGTCGAGGTCGAGGCGGGCGACTTCATGTGGCTGCGCGCGTTCTGCCCGCAGGCCTGCTACGCCGGCGGACCCGGACCGTTCCGGTACCTGCTGTACAAGGACGTCAACCGCCACGCCCCGCTGACGACCTGACCCGGCGCTCACGGGACCACGGCGCCCCGAGTGCCGGCTGCTCCTGCGGGGCCGGCGCCGCGAGCCCTACATTTGCCCCCATGGAGGCGACCGCGGCCGGCGCGCCGAGGTTCCGGGACAACCCGCTGTGGCACCGGACCTGGCTCGTCGTCGCCGTCCTCGCGCTCGTCGCGTTCGTCGCCTTCGTCTTCTGGCGCGGCAACACCCTGATCTACAACGTCGTCATGGCGTGGTTCATCGCCCTCGCCATGGAGCCCGTCGTGGCCAAGCTGGCGGAGCGGATGAGGCGGGGCCTCGCGACGGGGCTGGTCATGATCCTCGCCGGGCTGGCCTTCCTCGGGTTCGTCGCCGCGTTCGGCGCCCTCTTCGTCAACCAGCTCGTCGAGCTCGTCAAGGCGATCCCCGGTATGGCCTCGGACGCCCTCGCCTGGGTCAACCGGGTGACGGGGGCCTCCCTGACCTTCGACACCCTGTTCGACCAGATCGGCGTCGCGCCGGGGGACCTCGCGGGCTACGCCCAGGACGCCGCCTTCGCGCTCATCGGCTTCGTCGTCAGCCTGATCTCCAGCGCCTTCGGCCTCTTCGTCCTCGCCTTCTTCGTCTTCTACATCTCCGCGGGGATGCCGAGGCTGCGCAACTGGCTGGCCCGCCGGATGAAGCCGGACCTCCAGGTGCCGTTCCTCGCCGCCTGGGACCTCACCCGCATCAAGGTCGGCGGCTACATCGCCGCCCGCATCGTCCTCGCGGCGATCAACTCGGTGTGCAGCGCGATCGTCTTCGCGGTCATCGGGCTGCCGTACTGGCTGCCCCTCGCCCTGTGGACCGGCATCGTCGCCCAGTTCGTCCCGAACATCGGCACCTACATCTCCATCGCCCTGCCGGTCGTCGTCGGCCTGACGTCCGGCAACTGGCTCCTCGGTGTCTACGCGCTCATCTGGGGCATCGCGTACCAGCAGGTCGAGAACCTCACCATCGAGCCGCGGATCTCCGCGCGCGCCGTCGACCTCCATCCCGCCGTGTCCTTCGGGGCGGCGCTGCTCGGCGCCCAGCTCTTCGGCCTCTCCGGCGCGCTGCTCGGCGTGCCGGTCGCGGCGACGGTCATGGCGATGCTCGAGATCTACAAGCGTCGCTACGAGCTCTCGCCCGCCACGGAGGAGAAGGTCGCGGAGCTCGTCGCCCCCCGGGACGACGACGACGCCGACGAGCCACCGCACGGCGAGGAGTCGCCGACGCCGGCGCGGACCGAGTCGACGGGCTGAGCGCCGGCCGGCGCACCGGCTCAGGGAACGGACAGGGGACCCACGGGGTACTCCGGTGGCTCCTGCTCCTCCTCCACCGTGAGCCATCCCGCGGCCCGCGCGATCCGGGCTCCGACGATGCCCACCCCGACGGTGATGCCGCTCGCGACGAGCAGCCACGTGACGATGCCGAGGGAGACGCCGATGACCCCGTACCGGCTCGTCTGCCGCTCGAGGATCGAGGGGAGGAAGGTGACGCTCCACCAGCCCGCCACGGACTGGGCGATCCCGCCGGCGACCGCGCCCGGCAGCAGGTGCAGCCAGGAGATGCGCCGGGCCGCGAGGAGGAAGGTGATGACCCACCAGAAGCCGACGAGCATGAGGGTCTGGACGACGACCTCCGGCACCGCGGTCGTCGCGGGGCCTCCCCGCCAGGCGGTCGCGACGAGGGCGATGGAGAAATGCATGGCGATGAAGACGAGGATCGCGGCCAGGCCGTGGGCCTGCGCCCGCCAGCCGGCCTTGGGGAGGTGCCACGGCCGTTCGACGCTGCGGCGCATCGTGCGTGCGTAGCTGTTGACGGACAGCAGGAGGATGAGCACGCTGAGGACCGAGGCGGTCCCCTTCGCCGTCGGGGTCGAGAAGAGCACCTCGACGGTGCGGGCGGTCTGCGCGTCGAGGTCGAGGCGGGCGTTGATGAGGTCGGCGAGCCCGGCCTCGTCCCGCACCGAGATCAGGCCGGCCGTGATGATCATCAGCGGGACGAGGGCGAGGAAGGACTGACCGGCGAGCCCGAAGATGCGGTCGCGGACGTCGATGCTCAGCAGGTCGCGGACGATCCGCAGGGTGACGCCGAGCACCGGCCGCCGGTCAGCGCGCGCGAGCAGGTCGTCGACCTCACGCCGGGTCCGGACGATGAGCTCGTCCACCCACCGTCCGCGCACGACCGAAGTGTGGCACGCCGTGCGGGCGGCGGCCCGGCCGTTACTCGCGAGTCACCGCGGATCGGTGGCAGGCTCGGCCGCATGTTCTCGCGGATCGCCGTCGTCAACCGGGGAGAGGCCGCGATGCGCCTCGTCCACGCCGTGCGCGACCTCAACGCCCAGGCCGCCCGGGGGACCCGCCCGGTCGAGGTCGTCGCCCTGCACACCGAGGCCGAGCGCACGGCGATGTTCGTCCGCGAGTCCGACCACGCCTACGACCTCGGCCCCGCGTCGGAGCGGCCGTACCTCGACCACGCCAAGCTCGAGAAGGCCCTGCGCGAGACCGGTGCCGACGCCGTGTGGGTGGGGTGGGGCTTCGTCGCCGAGGACCCCGCCTTCGCGGAGCTGTGCCGCCGGATCGGGGTGACCTTCATCGGGCCGAGCCCCGAGGCGATGCGCAAGCTCGGCGACAAGATCGGCTCGAAGCTCATCGCCGAGGAGGTCGGTGTCCCGGTCGCGCCGTGGAGCGGCGGCGGTGTCGACACCCTCGAGGAGGCCAAGGCCGCCGCAGCCCGCATCGGCTACCCGTTGATGCTCAAGGCGACCGCGGGCGGCGGGGGGCGGGGCATCCGCAAGGTCGCCTCGGACGCCGACCTGGACGACGCCTACCAGCGCACCCGCGAGGAGGCCGAGCGCGCCTTCGGGTCCGGGGTGGTCTTCCTCGAGAAGCTCGTCACCGGCGCCCGCCACGTCGAGGTGCAGGTCATCGCCGACGGCCAGGGCACGGCGTGGGCGATCGGGGTGCGCGACTGCTCGGTCCAGCGCCGGAACCAGAAGGTCATCGAGGAGTCCTCCTCGCCGGTCCTCGACGAGGCCCAGGCCGCGGAGCTCAAGGCCGCGGCCGAGCGCCTCGCCGTGGCCGTCGGCTACTCCGGCGCGGGCACGGTCGAGTTCCTCTACCACCCCGGCGAGCGCTTCTTCGCCTTCCTCGAGGTCAACACCCGGCTCCAGGTCGAGCACCCCATCACCGAGGTGGTCACCCGGACCGACCTCGTCCGCCTCCAGATCCACGTCGCCGCCGGAGGCCGGCTCGAGGGGGAGCGGCCCGTCGAGATCGGGCACGCCGTCGAGGCGCGCCTCAACGCCGAGGACCCCGACCGCGACTTCGCCCCCGCCCCCGGGCGCATCGTGCACCTCGAGCTGCCCGCCGGACCGGGCGTCCGGGTCGACACCGGTGTCGCGGAGGGCGACTCGATCCCCGCCGACTTCGACTCGATGATCGCCAAGATCATCGCCCACGGGCGCGACCGCGACGAGGCGCTCGCCCGGCTCCGTCGCGCGGTCCGCGAGACGGTCGTCGTCATCGAGGGCGGCGCGACGAACAAGTCCTTCATCCTCGACCTGCTCGACCAGCCCGAGGTCATCGACGGCAGCGCCGACACGGGGTGGATCGACCGGGTCCGGGCCGAGGGCCGGCTCGTCGCCCACGAGCACTCCGGTGCCGCCCTCGTCGTCGCCGGCATCGAGGGCTACCTCGAGGCCGAGGCCATCGAGCGCACCCGCCTGCTCGAGACCGCCCGGGGCGGGCGGCCGCAGGTCCAGCACGACGTCGGCCGGGCCATCGACCTCAAGCTGCGCGGTGCCGCCTACAAGGTGACGGTGCTGCGCACGGGCCCGGCACGGTTCCGGGTCGAGGTCGCCGAACCCTCGGGCCGGTCACGTGCGGTGGACGCCGACGTCGAGCGGGTGGGGCCGTTCTCCAGCCGGGTGTCCATCGGGGGGCGGGTGCACCGGGTCGTGACCGCCGCGCACGGCCCGGTCCAGCTCGTGGAGGTCGACGGCGTCACTCATCGGGTGAGCCGCGACGAGGGTGGCGTGCTGCGTTCTCCTGCACCGGCACTCGTCGTCGCGACGCCGGTGGCCGCGGGGGACGAGGTGGCGGCGGGGTCGGCCGTCCTCGTCCTCGAGTCGATGAAGATGGAGACCGTCCTGCCCGCGCCGTTCCCCGCACGCGTCAAGGAGCTCCTCGTCTCGGCCGGCAGTCAGGTCGAGACGGGCGCACCGCTCGTGCGCCTCGAGCCGACTGGCGACGGCGACGAGGCGGCTGCCGAGGTCGCCGCGGACGCCCCGGACCTCGAGCTGCCGGGCACCGAGGTCGACGGCGACCCCTCCGAGCGGGCCGAACGGGGGCGAGCCGAGCTCTCGGCGATGCTCCTCGGCTACGACCTCGACCCCGACCACGAGAGCCGCACGCTGGCCGTCTACCTCGCGGCGCGCGACGACCTCGAGGCGGGGGGCGAGTCGCCGGTCGGCGCCGAGCTCGTCCTGCTCAGTGCCTTCGCCGACTTCGCCGAGCTGAGCCGCAACCGCCCGGTCGGCCAGGAGGCGCACGACGAGAACCGGGTCCACAGCCCGCGCGAGCACTTCCACACCTTCCTCCAGACCCTGGACCCCGAGCGCGGCGGGCTGCCGGCCGACTTCGTCGGGCGGCTCGAGCGGGTCCTCCAGCACTACGGCGTCGCCGGGACCGAGCGCACCCCGGACCTCGAGGCTGCGGTCTTCCGGATCTTCCTCGCCCAGCAGCGCTCCGCCCCCGAGACCGCGATGGCGACCGCGATCCTGCGTCGCTGGCTGGCGGCCCCGGCACCGGCCGCACCGCACGAGGCGGCGGCCCGGGAGCTGCTCGACCGGGTCGTGGCGGCGACCCAGCTGCGCTTCCCGGCGGTCGGCGACCTCGCCCGCAGTGTCCGGTTCCGCTGGTTCGACCAGCCGCTCGTCGACGCGGATCGTGCGTCGGTCCTCGGCTCGGTGGGCACCGAGCTCGAGGAGATCGACGCCCTGCCGCCGGGGGACGCCCGCACCGCCCGCGTCGACGCCCTGGCCCGCATCCCCGAGCGGATCGTGCGCTTCCTCGGCGCCCGGCTGCGCCACGGCGTCGCCGAGCGGGAGCCGATGCTCGAGGTGCTCATCAAGCGCCACTACCGCGAGTACCGGCTGCACGGGCTCCGCGAGCAGCCCGTCGACGGGCGGGCCGTCGCGGTCGCCGACTACACCCTGGACGGGCGCGACTCCCACCTCGTGAGCACCATCGGCCGGGTCGACGAGCTGGCCCCGGACTCCCGGCTCGCGAGGACCCTCGCCGAGTGCGTGGCCGACCGGCCGGAGGGCCAGCAGGCCGTCGTCGACCTCTACGTCCACTGGGGCGACCTGCCCCACGACCCGGAGCAGGCCTCGGCCGAGCTCGCGGCCCGCCTCGCCGGCACGGCGTTCGCCCACGAGTGCCGTCGGGTGGCCGTCGGCGTGGTCCCCGACGACGACCGCGAGGTCGGCTACTTCACCTTCCGGCCGCAGCCGGACGGCTCGATGGCCGAGGACCGGCCGGTCCGGGGCGTCCACCCGATGGTCGGGCGCCGGCTGAACCTCTGGCGGCTGCGCGACTTCGACCTCACCCGTCTCGAGGCGCCCGAGGACGTCCTGCTCCTCCACGCCGTGGCCCGCGACAACCCCCAGGACCAGCGCCTCGTCGCCCTGGCCCAGGTGCGACAGCTCGTCGTCGTGCGTGACGAGGAGGGCCGCGTCACCGGCCTGCCGCACGTCGAGCGCGCCCTCGCCAACTGCCTCGAGGCGGTCCGGCGGGCCCGCAGCGCCGGCGGCAGCGGCGCGCGGCTGGACATGAACCACGTGTGGCTGCACATCTGGCCGCCGGTCGAGGCCGACCTCGACCAGATGACGGCCCTCCAGGAGAAGGTCGCCCCGATGACCGCCGGCGCGGGCATCGAGGAGGTTCGGGTCGAGGGGGCGATCGCCGGCGAGGACGGCGCGACGGTGCCCATCTGCGCGCGGTTCACCTACCAGCCGGGCTCGGGCGTCACCTTCACCGTCGAGCCGCCGCCCGCGGACAAGCTCGCCCCGCTCGACGCGTACGCCGAGAAGGTGGTGCGGGCCCGACGCCGCGGCCTCGTCTACCCCTACGAGCTCGTCTCGCTCGTGGCCGGAAGCGGCGGCGAGGCGACCGAGTACGACCTCGACGACTCCGGGCGCCTCGTCCCCGTCGACCGCCCGTACGGAGGGAACTCCGCCGGGATGATCTGCGGCGTCGTCACGACGCCGACCCCGCTGCACCCCGAGGGGGTGACCCGCGTGCTGCTCTGCGGGGACCCGCTCCGCGCCCTCGGCGCGGTCGCCGAGCCGGAGTGCCGTCGCGTCATCGCCGCCCTGGACCTCGCCGAGGAGCGCGGCCTGCCCGTCGAGTGGTTCGCGCTCTCCGCCGGAGCCCGCATCTCGATGGACTCCGGCACCGAGAACATGGACTGGGTCGCCCGCGCCCTCAAGCGGATCGTCGAGTTCACGCAGGCCGGCGGCGAGATCAACGTCGTCGTCGCCGGAATCAACGTCGGGGCCCAGCCGTACTGGAACGCCGAGGCGACGATGCTCATGCACACCCGGGGCATCCTCGTCATGACGCCCGACTCCGCCATGGTCCTCACCGGGAAGCAGTCCCTCGACTTCTCCGGCGGCGTCTCGGCCGAGGACAACTTCGGCATCGGCGGCTACGACCGGGTCATGGGACCCAACGGCCAGGCGCAGTACTGGGCGAGGGACCTCGCGGCGGCGTACGGCATCCTCCTCGCCCACTACGAGTCGACGTGGACGGCGCCGGGGGAGGCCGGCCCCCGCCGGGCCGAGACCTCCGACCCCGTCGACCGGGACGTCACCCCCTACCCGCACGCGCTCGCGGGCAGCGACTTCACGACGGTCGGCGACGTCTTCTCCCCGCTGACGAACCCCGACCGCAAGAAGGCGTTCGACATCCGCACCGTGATGCGGGCCGTCGCCGACCAGGACCACGCCACCCTCGAGCGGTGGGCCGGCATGGCGGACGCCGAGACCGCCGTCGTCCTCGACGCCCGCATCGGCGGGATCTCGGTGTGCCTGCTCGGCATCGAGTCCAAGTCCGTGCCGCGCCGCGGCTTCCCGCCCACCGACGGGCCGGACACCTACACGGCGGGAACTCTGTTCCCCCGGTCGTCGAAGAAGGCCGCGCGGGCCATCAACGCGGCGAGCGGCAACCGTCCCCTCGTCGTCCTCGCCAACCTCTCCGGGTTCGACGGGTCGCCCGAGTCGATGCGAAACCTCCAGCTCGAGTACGGCGCCGAGATCGGCCGCGCCATCGTCAACTTCGACGGGCCCATCGTCTTCGTCGTCGTCTCGCGGTACCACGGGGGCGCCTTCGTCGTCTTCTCCAAGGCGCTGAACCCCCGGATGACCGTGCTCGCCGTCGAGGGGTCGTTCGCCTCGGTCATCGGCGGGGCGCCGGCGGCGGCGGTCGTCTTCGCCCGGGACGTCGACGCCCGCACCGCGGCCGACCCCCGGGTCGCCGAGCTGGAGTCGCGCATCGCGGAGGCGGGGGAGGCGGAACGCGCCGTGCTCGCCACCGAGCTGGCGTCGGTGCGCTCCGCGGTCCGGGCCGAGATGCTCGGGGTCGTCGCCTCGGAGTTCGACCGGGTGCACGACATCCACCGGGCGGTCCGGGTCGGCTCCGTCGACGCGGTCATCCCTCCCGAGGAGCTGCGGCCGCGGATCGTCGAGGCGCTCGAGCGCGAGCTGGCCGCCGACTGACCGGCACTCGGGGCTTCCGCGTACCGTCCCCGCAGGTCTAGGGTCCTGCAGATCGGGCCTCCCACAGGCAGGTCACACCACCGTCAAAGGGGACACACATGTCACACCTGACCCGCCGGCTCGCGGGAGCCGGTCTCGCGGGCGCCTGCGCCGCCGCGCTTGCCGCGACCGCGCTCTCCGCGCCGGCCACCGCCGCTCCCGCGGGAGGCTCGAACGCCTCGCCCAACGCCCAGGGCCCGCTCATGGACATCCAGATCCTCTCCTTCAACGACTTCCACGGGAACCTCCAGCCGCCGAGCGGCTCGAGCGGGCGGATCCTCACCGAGACCGGGAACGTCGACGCCGGCGGGGTGGAGTACCTCGCCACGCACCTCGCGGACGCCCGTGCGGGCCACCGGAACTCGATCACCGTCGCCGCGGGCGACCTCGTCGGCGCGAGCCCGCTGCTCTCCGCGGCGTTCCACGACGAGCCGACGATCGAGTCGATGAACGCCCTGCACCTGGACGCCTCCGCGGTCGGGAACCACGAGTTCGACGAGGGCTACAAGGAGCTCCAGCGTCTCCAGGCCGGGGGCTGCATCGACGACGGCGACGGTCAGGCCAACCAGAACTCGTGCCCCGACGGTTCCTTCGGCGGTGCCGACTTCCAGTACCTCGCGGCCAACGTCATCGAGACCTCGACGGGCAACACCGTGCTCCCGCCGTACACGATCATCAACCGCAACGGCGCGAGGATCGCCTTCATCGGGATGACGCTCAAGGACACCCCGAACATCGTCACCGCCTCGGGCATCGCAGGCCTGGAGTTCCGCGGCGAGGTGGAGACCGCGAACGCCCTCGTGCCGCAGTTGAAGAAGAAGAACGTCAACGCGATCGTCGTCCTCGTCCACGAGGGCGGCTTCCCGACGTCGAACAAGCCGTTCGACTACACCTGCCAGGGCGGCGGCGAGCTCTCCGGCCCGATCGTCGACATCGCGAAGAACCTCGACCCGGAGATCGACATGGTCATCACGGGGCACACCCACCAGCCGTACGTCTGCGACGTCAAGGACCCAGCCGGACAGGACCGCCTCGTCACCTCGGCCTCCTCCTTCGGCCGGCTCTACACCGACACGTCGGTCACGTACGACCGGCGGACCAACGACATCGTCCGCAGCTCGGTGGCCGGCAGCAACATGATCGTCACCCGGGACGTCCCCAAGGACCCGGTCCAGACCTCGATCATCGAGCGGTACAACACGCTCGTCGAGCCGATCGCCGCGACCGTCCTCGGCAGCATCACCCAGGACGTCACCCGAACCCCGAACGCGGGCGGGGAGTCCCAGCTCGGTGACCTCATCGCCGACGCCCAGCTCGCCGACCCCTCGGTCGTCACCGGCGGGCAGGAGCCGGTCATCGCCTTCATGAACCCCGGCGGCATCCGCGCCGACCTCTCCTACAACCAGGTGTCCAACGGCGAGGCCCCGGGCCAGGTCACGTTCGGCGAGGCGTTCACGGTCCAGCCGTTCAACAACTACCTCGTGTCGATGACGATGACGGGCGCCCAGATCAAGACCCTCCTGACCGAGCAGTGGAGCGGGGTGAACGCCCTGTCCCCGAAGGTCCTTCAGGTCAGCGACGGGTTCGCCTACACCTACTCGGGCACCACGCTCGGGACGGTCACGCTGGACGGCGCCCCGATCGGCGACACCACGTCGTACCGCATCGTCACGAACAACTTCCTGTCCGACGGCGGTGACGGCTTCCCGGTGTTCAAGGAGGCGACCGACAAGTACTTCGGCGGTCTCGACATCGACGCCTTCGCCAACCACCTCGGCGACGTCTCGCCGTACACGCCGGGCCCGCTGGACCGGATCACCAAGAACTGACCGGTCCTGCTCGCGGACGGTGGCCCGGCTCCTTCGCGGAGCCGGGCCGCCGTGCGTCTGCCCGTAGGCTCCCTGCCATGTCCGAGGAACCGCGCCAGACCTACGTCCTCGTCGACGGCGAGAACATCGACGCGACCCTGGGGACGAGCATCCTCGGCCGGCGGCCCCGGCCCGAGGAGCGCCCGCGGTGGGAGCGGCTGCTCCAGTTCACCCGCGAGCGGTGGGGCCAGCCGGCGACCGGGCTGTTCTTCCTCGCCGCGAACAACGAGCTGCCGATGACCTTCGTCCAGGCGCTGCTCGCCATCGGCTACCGGCCCGTGGCGCTCTCCGGGGCGCCCGGCGAGAAGGTCGTCGACATCGCGATCCAGCGGACCCTCGCCGAGCTCCGCCACCACGACGCCGACGTGGTCCTCGTCAGCAACGACGGCGACTTCGTCGGGCAGGTGCGCGACCTCCTCGACGGACGGCGCGTCGGCGTCGCGGGGTTCGTCGAGTTCCGGAACCACGGCTTCGTCGAGCTCGCCGAGGACGGGCTCGAGGTCCTCGACCTCGAGTACGACGTCCACGCGTTCAACGAGCAGCTCCCGCGGGTTCGGGTCATCCCCATCGACGAGTTCGACCCCGCCGAGTTCCTCCACCCGCAGGGACGTCCGTTCAGCTGACGTCGAGGTGCAGCCGGAGGCCCTCGCCGAGGAGGGTTGCGACGGCGTCGTCCCCGAGGAAGCCGACGGCGCGGTAGAAGCCCAGCGCGTGCGGGTTGCCCGTGACCCACAGCCGCCGGTGTCCCGTCTCGCGGACCGATCGTGCGGCGTCGAGGACCAGCAGTCGGGCGATGCCGCGTCGCTGCCAGCGCGGGTCGACGAACAGGTCCTCGAGCTCGGGCTCGCCGTCCGCGGCAACGGCCGACGTCGCGAAGCCGAGGACGGGCGCGCGCGGGTCGCGGCCCGGTACGGCCACCCGGGTCCGACCCTCCGCCACCCCTTCGCCCGCCAGGACGAGCAGCTCGGGACGGGCGAGCAGCATCGGGGCGTCCCCGGCGTTGCCGAGCGAGGCCTCCCGGTAGACGCGCCTCAGCTCCGGTAGGTCGGTCGCGACCGCGCCGCGGATGACGACCGCCGGCGCGCCGTCGCCGCTCATGCCAGGCCGCCCGTGCGCGGCTCCACCCCGATCATCCCCGCGAGCGAGGCCAGCTCGCGGCGCACCCCTTCCTCCAGCGCGCGGCTGGGCTCGACGTCCCAGTGCACCGTGTCGACGCGCAGCACGCCGGCGTCGAGGTCGGTCGTCGCGTCGACCTTGCCGACGAGCAGGTCGCCGTGGAGCACGGGGAGGGCGAAGTACCCCCAGCGCCGGGCGGCGGCCGGCTTGTACATCTCGAGCTGGTAGTCGAACTCGAAGAGCTCGAGCAGCCGCCGCCGGTCGAAGACCAGCCGGTCGAGGGGGGAGAGCAGGGCGGTGCGTCCGCGGAACGGTTCGTCGAGGAGGGCCGGGTCGACTCGCCACCTCCCGCGGACCCCCTCGACCACCGCTTCGACCCCGGCGGTCCCGACGTCGTTCGGCTCGACCTGCGTCTGCGTCGCCCGGGGCCGCGCGATGCCGAGGGCGGCGAGGCGGCGGCGGTCGCGCTCGGCCAGCGCCTCCTCCAGCGGCACGGCGGCGACGTCGGGGTGGATGCGCTCGGCGAGGTCCCACACCCGTTCGCGGTTCTCCCGCGAGGACACCGCGACCTCGCCACGGGCCTCCAGGAGGTCGAGCAGCCGCTGGACGTTCTTGTGGTGGGTCCAGCCGGAGGACCGCCACGGCACGGCACACGTGTCGGGCAGCGCGCGGGCGGGGAGCGGCCCCTCCGCCCGGAGGCGCTGGAGGACGTCCTCGCGGCACGCGTGGTTCGCCGCGAGCCAGTCGCGCAGCGACACCTGCCACTCGCGGAGCGGCCCCGGTCCGGGCCAGGCCGCCCACTCCGCCCGGTACAGGGCGACGTCCTCGGCGGGCCGCAGCATCCCCTGCACCTCGACGACCGCGCGCGCCTCGAGCAGGTCGTCGAGGTCGGCCGGCGCGTAGGAGCGGCCCAGGCGGCTCCAGAGGACGAGGTCGGCGTTGGGCGCGACGGCCGCCGTGAGGTCCATCTGGACCAGGCCCAGCGCGCGGACCACCTCGAGCGCGTCGGTGGGCCGGGATGCCGTGAGCAGCTGGCCGCGGACCGCCACCCGGCGGGCGTCGCGCCGGGACAGCTCGAGCACCATCCGTCGACCGTAGCCTGCCGCGCCGACGGCGCCGGGGTGGCAGGCTGGCGCCCGTGACGACGGTCGGGCTGCTCCTCGCCGCCGGCGCTGGTCGCCGGATGGGGGGCCCCAAGTCGCTCGTGCGCCTCACGGCGGACGGGCCCACCCTCCTCGAGGTGGCCGTCGCCCGGCTCCACGAGGGCGGCCTGGACCGGGTGATCGCCGTCGTCGGCGCCGCTGCGGAGCAGGCGGTTCCCCTCGCGGTGTCCGTCGGGGCCGAGGTCGTCGTCGCGGCCGGCTGGGAGGAGGGGATGGGGGCCTCCCTCCGGGCCGGGCTCGGGCACCTCGCCGGCCCGGGCGGTGACGGCGTCGACGCGGTCCTCGTCACCCTCGTCGACCTCCCCGACGTCACCGCAGCGGTGCACCGACGGGTCCTCGCAGCGGCCGGCGACGCGCCGCGTGCCGCGTTGGCGCGCGCCACCTACGACGGTCGGCCCGGGCACCCGGTGCTCCTCGGTCGCGACCACTGGGCCGGTGTCCGGGGCTCGGCCCGCGGCGACCGGGGGGCCCGGGTGCACCTCGCAGGCCACCCGGCGACCCCGGTCGAGTGCGGCGACCTCGCGACCGGCGCCGACCTCGACACCCCGGACGCCCTCCGGGCCGCGTCCCAGGGGAAGGGGCCGGGTCCGCGTCGGCGCCCCACCGGCGGTCCGTCATGATGGCCCTGTGACCGCCGACAAGCGCCGCTGGCCGCCGAGGGTCTACGACCACGGGACCGACCCGGACCCCCGCTTCTCGCTCGCCAACGAGCGAACCTTCCTCGCGTGGATCCGCACCGGCCTGGCCCTGCTCGCCGGTGCCGCCGCCCTCGACGCGCTCGACCTCCCCCTGAACAACACCGTCCAGTACCTGATGTCGGCCCTCCTCGCCGTCGCAGGACTCCTCGTCGCCTTCTCGGCCTGGCGCGGGTGGGCGCGCACCGAGCACGCGATGCGCACGGAGACCGCGCTGCCGCCCAACCCGGCGATGGCCATCGTGCTCGTCACCGTCGCGATCGTCGGGGTGGTCCTCGCCGTCAGCGCCCTCGTGAACGGCGTCGGCGGTTGACCGAGCCCGCCCCCCGCGACCCCGGGCTCCAGCAGGAGCGCACCGCCCTCGCCTGGCGCCGGACCGGCCTCGCCCTGCTCGTCGGGGCGCTCGCGATCGGGCGGCTGACCCTCGCCAGCTTCGGTCCCGTGGTGGTCGTGCCGACCCTCCTCGTCTCGGCGCTCGCCGGCTTCGTCGCCGCCGACGCCCTGCGCGCCCGCCGGCTGGCCCGCCCGCACCCGGGCGAGCCGGCCTTCTCGGTCCTCGCCGACGGGCGGCTGCCCGGCGCGATGGCGGTCGTCCTCGGGTCGCTCGCCCTCGCCGAGGTCGCCTCCGCGTTGAGCCGCCTGCTCTGACGCGGGGGACCGGGTGCTGCGTCGGCTGCCAAGGGGGAGTGACGGGAGCGGCGGACCACATCCTTCCCTCGGGACCGATCGTGGGTGATGCTGTCGGCATGGACCCCCGGACCACGTTCGCCTCCGCCGGCGACCTCGCCGAGGCCCTCCGCGGCGTCGGCTACCTCGCCGACGACGCCCTCGCGACCGTGGCGTGGCTCTCCCTGCGGCTCGGCCGCCCGCTGCTCATGGAGGGCGAGCCGGGGACCGGCAAGACCGCCCTCGCCGAGGCGCTCGCCGACACGATGGACCTGCCGCTCATCCGGCTCCAGTGCTACGAGGGCATCGACGCCAGCCAGGCGCTCTACGACTGGGACTTCCCCCGCCAGATCTTCCACGTCCGGGCGCTCGAGGCGGTCGAAGGAGGTCCCCGCGACGTCCGCGCCCTCGAGGCGGACCTCTTCGACGAACGGTTCCTCCTCGCCCGCCCCGTCCTGCGGGCGCTGCGCGAGTCGCCGGCGGTCCTCCTCGTCGACGAGGTCGACCGCGCCGACGACGAGTTCGAGGCCTTTCTCCTCG
>DASSQJ010000158.1:0-3649 GCA_035702545.1 Phycicoccus sp. | reverse complement strand
GGGCGGCCCGCCCCTCGCCTCCTCGCGTGCCTCGAGGACCGGGTGGTGCCTCAGGTCGGCCGTCACGTAGACGTCCGCGCCGCTCTCGCGCACCGCGTCGACGAGGTCGTCGCCCGCCCCGCCGAGCACGGCCACGCGCCGCACCGGCGCCTCCGGGGGCCCTGCCACGCGGACGCCACCGGCCGTGGCGGGGAGCCGTCCCGCCAGCCCCTCGACGAAGGACCGGAGCGACACGGGAGCCGGCAGCTCGCCGACCCGCCCGAGCGGCTGGCCCTCCGACCACGTCAGCGGCTCCGCCTCCGAGAGCCCACAGGCCTCGGCGAGCGCTGCGCAGACACCCGCCGCTGCCACGTCGGCGTTCGTGTGGGCGACGTAGAGGGCGACGTCGCCCACGACGAGGTCCGTGACGGTGGCCCCCTTCGCGGTCGTCGTCGCCACGGCGTGCACACCACGGAGGAGCAGGGGGTGGTGGGTGAGGAGCAGGTCGGCGCCGAGCCGGCGGGCCTCGGCGACGACCGCGAGCGTCGGGTCGACGGCGAGGTGGATCCGGCGGACCGGTTGGTCGAGGTCGCCGGTGACGAGGCCGACCCGGTCCCAGGACTGGGCTGTGCTCGTGGGGTAGAGCCGCTCGAGCACCTCGAGGACCGCGCGCAGGGTCAGCGGCTCGCCGGCATCGCTCATGTGGGCCCGGCCGGGATCGAACCGACGACCGACGCGGTGTAAACGCGGCGCTCTACCAGCTGAGCTACAGGCCCCGGACGGGTCCGCCGCTGCTCACGGCGCCCCGACCGCGGTCATTGTGGCAGGTGCGCGGCCGTGGCCGCGGCCGGCGTCAGGACGGGAGTGCGGCCACCTCGCGCGGGAGGCCGCTGAAGTCGCGGGCCTCGCCGGGCCCGTTGACGAGCGTCCACCGGACGACGCGGTCCCGGTCGACGAGGAAGGTCCCGCGCAGCGGGCCACCGCTCTGCTCGTTGAGCACGCCGTAGGCGCGGGTCACGGCGCCGTGCGGCCAGTAGTCGGTGAGGAGGGGGAAGAAGTAGCCCTGGATGTCGGCCCAGGCGCGGAGGGTGAAGATCGGGTCGCACGAGATGCACAGGACCTGTAGGTCGTCGGAGACGAACCGTTCGAGGTGGTCACGGATGCCGTCGAGCTCGCCGGTGCAGATGCCCGAGAACGCGAAGGGGAAGAAGACGAGGACGACGTTCGTGTCGGCGGTCAGCTCGGAGAGGGTCACGTCCGCGCCGTGCTGGTCGCGCAGGGTGAAGTCCGGGGCGACCTCGCCGACGGCGAGGGGGCGGGACGGGAACGACGTCATGGGTCAATCCTGCCAGCCGCAGCGCGGCCGTCGGGCTCCGAGGGCCGAGACCTTCGACACCCCCCGGGGTGTTGAAGGTCTCGGAGTGTCCCGGACGGCCGGGGATCAGCGCGGCCGGGTGTTCCGCGGCGCGACGAGCTTGTGCGCCCGCCATCCCGAGGAGGCGTTGAAGGTGCCCGCGAGGTGGAGCCCGGCGGTCACCGCCGCCTCGTCGATGTCGCTGGGGTCGACCTCGCCCCCGTCGTTCTTCGGGGTGAGCAGGACGACGAAGCCGCCGTCGCCGAGCACTCCCACCATGTCGACGAGGGCGTCGCCGAGGTCGCCGTCGTCCTGGCGGAACCACAGGAGGACCGCGTCCGCGGCGCCCGTGTAGTCGTCGTCCTCCATCTCCGCGCCGCAGACGTCCTCGACGGCGAAGCGGAAGTCGTCGTCGACGTCACCGTCGTAGCCGAACTCCTGGACGACGTGGTCGCGGGCGAACCCGAGGCGCTCGACGACGCCGGCTCCGGACGACCCGGGGTCGACCGGGGGCGGGGCAGGGGTGTTCACGTGCTCAACCTTTCACGAGGGTTCGCTGCTGCGGTGGTGCTAGTCCACCAACGGGGCACCACCCGGTGCAAGAGGGGCGGTCGGCGCGCCGCCCACCGGACCGTGGCCCGGCCCGGGCACGGCACGGCGTGCCTGGGACGCGAGCCGGGCGACGTGGTCGAGGAACCGCTCGGCGTCCTCGGTGGACAGGTGAGGGACGACGGCGGCGACCGGACCGGGGGTCGAGACGATCGTCGCGCTGCCCAGCCCGAGCCGGCGCTCCAGCGGCCCCTGCTCGAGACTGAGGGACTGCACCCGGGCGTGCGGTACGACGACGGCACGCCGGGTCAGCAGGCCGCGGCGGATGAGGACCGCGTGCGGCGCGAGGAAGTAGCCGCTCCGCCGCCAGACCCACGGGTCCAGCCACCGCGCCCGGCGCGGCTGCCCCACCCAGCCGTCCTCGCCCCCCTCGCCGGCGAGCGCCTCGACGAGCCGGGGGTCGCCCGGCCTGGCCCCGAGCGCGGAGAGGACGGTGAGGACGTCGACGAGGCCACCGACGGGCAGGAGGACCGTCTCCATCGCCGCGTCGCCGCTCCCGTGGACCCCCGCGACGTTGACCCGCACCCGCCACCATCCCCACGGGCGCCACCACAGCGGCTGGAGGACCTCGACGGCCTGGACCCGGTGGAGCGGGACGGTGGCGACCCGGAGGTCGGTGAGCCCGTGGCGGACGCGCAGCGCGGTCGGGGTGCGCGCGAGCGAGAAGTTCCCGTGGGTCAGCAGCTCGCGGACCCGGCTCACGGCGACACCGAAGGCGACCGGCAGCATCGCGGGCAGGCCGCCGAGGACGACCGCCGCCGCACCGACCGACCCGGCCCCGCCGGCGACGACGAGCAGGAGGCCGCCGAGGACGATCGTCGACCCGTGGAGGATCGTCGCGAGGAAGAGGCGCCCGTTCGGCACCGAGACGAGCGGTACGGCGTCCTCCCCCGCCGGAGCGGCTCCCCGGCCCCACGGCACCGTGCCGACCTGCGCGGACGTGGCGCCCTCTGCGGGGACGACGTCCGAGGGCCGCTCGTCGGTGCGTCCGGCGAGATCGAGCAGGTGCAGCCGCAGCGCCTCCGCGCGGCCCTGGTCGAGGAAGGCGAGGGTGAGGTTGGAGTCCGAGCCGCCGGCCGCCTGGACGACGACCTGGGCGAGCCCGGTGAGGCGGGCGAGGATGGGCCGACCCAGCTCGACGGCCTGGATGCGCTCGAGCGGCACCTGGCGGTGCTGGCGGAAGAGCACCCCGGTCCGCAGCTCGACCTGTGACCTGCTGACCCGGAAGCGCGAGTACCGCCAGCTCACCCACCCGACGAGCCCGACCGCCGCGAGGACGGCGACGAGCGCGGCGAGGGCGAGCAGGGGGTGGGCGGCCGCCTGCTCCAAGGGGTCGCTCCCGGGGGGCACCTCCCCGTCGGACCCCCCGGGCACCGACCCGACGTCGATCGAGCCGAGGAGGTCGTCGACGAGCCGGCTGATGACGTAGCCGAGGACGGCGAGGAGCACGACGCCGCCGCGCAGCAGCGGTGACAGCGGGTGGAGCCGCTGCCACTCCTCCTCCGCAGGCTCGGCCGGCGGTGGGGGGAACCCCGGGGGGACCTGATCGGTCACAGGCCCGCCCGCTGCGCCTCGCCCCGGGCGGCCAGACGGGCCCGGAGCCCCTCGGCCTCGGCGGTCGGGAGCCCGGGCAGGGAGCCGCCGCTCTCCGGGGACGCCGTGTGGATCTCGCACGAGGCGATCCCGAAGGCCCGCGCCAGCGGGCCG
>DASSQJ010000157.1:0-3656 GCA_035702545.1 Phycicoccus sp. | reverse complement strand
CCCGGCGGAACGGGCAAGAAGTGGGAGGAGTGGGGCGGGTTCTCTACGCTCGGGCGATGACCTCCTCCGACCTGCTCGGCATCCCGCCCACCCTCCTCCCCGAGGACCCCGCCCTGGCACCGCTCGAGGCCGGCGACACCCCGGATGCCGTGGCCGCCGCCCATCCCGCGTCCTCGCTCGCATGGGCGGTCCTCGCCGAGCGTGCCCTCGCCGACCACCGCCCCGTCGAGGCGTACGCCTACGCCCGGACCGGTTACCACCGCGGGCTGGACGCCCTGCGCCGGGGCGGCTGGCGGGGTCAGGGGCCGGTCCCCTGGGAGCACGCCCCGAACCGTGGCTTCCTCCGGGCCCTCGCCGCGCTCTCGCGGGCTGCCGGCGCCATCGGGGAGGACGACGAGCGGCACCGCTGTGCCGAGTTCCTCCGCGCGTCGAGCGCGACCGGGGCCCGCGAGCTCGGGCTGTGACCTGACGGCTCCGCGCACCCGCCACCCGGCGCGCGTCCGGGCGCAGACGAGGGGCCCGGACTCGCGTCCGGGCCCCTCGCTGACAGCCGTCGAGCCCACCGGGAGGTGCGACGCCTCCCTCTCGCCAAGAAGCGCGCGCCCGATGGTCCCCTGCAACCTCGGCTGCGCGTCAATCGTGCACAAAACGGCGGCGGGGGTGCGACACTTGCATGCCACTGGCAGGTATCGGCCACACCCAGTCGCAGGGGATGGAGGTGGGCCCGTGGGCGCCGACCCCACGGCGTTCGACGGTGGTGCGCTTCTCGTCCTCGAGGAGCAGCTGCGCCGCGAGCAGAACCGCATCGAGGAGCGCCGGCGCGATCTCGACGCCTCACGTGAGCTGCTGGCCCGGCTGACGAGCCAGTCGCTCGGCGCGCACGAACCGCTGAGCGAGCCGCTGCCGGAGGTGCTCGCGACGTCCCTCGTCGGCCGGCTGCTCGCCGAGAGCACGGGGATGCTGCGGAACTTCGTCCTCTCCGTCGACGAGGGGCCCGCCTTCGACGAGGAGACGAGGCGGGCGAACCAGGAGCGGATCCGCCGCGGCGACCCCCAGCGCTCGCTCTACCCCGCGAGCGCCCTGTCCTCCCCGCACGGCCGGCGCTGGCTCGCCAGCTGGGCCGAGGCCGGTGAGGCCCAGCGCGTGCTCCCGGGGACCGAGACCGAGTTCGCCGTCTTCGGCGACACCGCCGTCGTCGCGCTGGGCCGGTGGGACGACCTCGGGAGCGGGTACGTCGTCATCCGGGACCCGCTCGTCGTCCGGCTCTACACCGCCTACTTCGACCTCGCGTGGAAGCACGCCGCGCCGCTGCCGAGCGGACGCGACGGGTCGGGCGACCCCAAGCTCGTCGAGCTCCTCGAGCTCGGGATGAAGGACGAGGCCATCGCGCGCTACCTCGGGGTCAGCCTGCGCACGGTCCGCCGGCGGGTCGCGAACCTCATGGCCCTCAACGGGGTGGACACCCGGTTCCAGCTCGGCTGGGTGCTCGCCCGGCACCGCCGCTGACCCGGACGACCCCCGCGATAGGCTGGGGCGGACGAGGCCCCGCCGCGCCCGAACGCGCGGGGCCTTCGGCGCGCCGGAGCCGTCGGGCACCCGGTGCACGTGAGGGAAGGAGCCGGGATGCCGGCGATCGTGCTGGTCGGGGCCCAGTGGGGCGACGAGGGCAAGGGCAAGGCGACCGACCTCATGGGCGGCGACGTCGACGTCGTCGTGAAGTTCAACGGGGGCAACAACGCCGGGCACACCGTCGTCATCGAGGGCGAGGACGGCACGCGCGAGAAGTACGCGCTGCACCTGCTGCCCTCCGGCATCCTCACCCCGAGCGTCACGCCGGTCATCGGCAACGGGGTCGTCGTCGACCTCGAGGTGCTCTTCCAGGAGATCGACGGCCTCGAGGCGAGGGGCGTCGACACCTCGCGCCTCGTCGTCTCGGCGAGCGCGCACGTCATCCCGCCGTACAACCGCACGCTCGACAAGGTCACCGAGCGCTTCCTCGGGAAGCGGCGGATCGGCACGACCGGGCGCGGCATCGGCCCGACCTACGCCGACAAGATGAACCGGGTCGGCATCCGGGTCCAGGACCTGTTCGACGAGGGCATCCTGCGGCAGAAGGTCGAGGCGGCGCTGGCCTTCAAGAACCAGGTCCTCGTCAAGATCTACAACACCCGCGCCACCGACGCCGACCTCGTCGTCGACGAGCTGCTCGGGTACGTCGAGCGGCTGCGCCCGATGGTCACCGACACCTCGCTCCTCCTCGAGCAGGCCCTCGACGAGGGGAGGAACGTCCTCCTCGAGGCCGGCCAGGCGACCCTGCTCGACGTCGACCACGGCACCTACCCGTTCGTCACGTCCTCCTCCGCCACGGCGGGAGGGGCGTGCACCGGGTCGGGCATCCCGCCCACCCGGGTCTCGCGGGTCATCGCCGTCCTCAAGGCGTACACGACGCGGGTGGGCGAGGGTCCCTTCCCCACCGAGCTGTTCGACGACGACGGCGAGACGCTGCGCAAGACCGGCGCCGAGTACGGCACCACGACCGGCCGGCCCCGGCGGTGCGGCTGGATGGACACGGTCATCGGCCGGTACGCGACGCGCGTCAACGGGGTCACCGACTTCGTCGTCACCAAGCTCGACGTCCTCACCGGGTTCGCGAAGGTGCCGGTGTGCGTCGCGTACGACGTCGACGGCGTGCGGCACGAGGAGATGCCGGTCAACCAGACCGACTTCCACCACGCCCGGCCGGTCTACGAGATGCTCGACGGCTGGTGGGAGGACATCTCCGGCTGCCGGACCTTCGAGGACCTCCCCGAGGCGGCGCAGCGGTACGTCCTGCGGGTCGAGGAGCTCGTCGGGGCGCGGGTGTCGGCCATCGGTGTCGGCCCGGGCCGGCACGAGATCATCCAGCGCCACCCCCTCCTCGACTGATACCCCCCCACCTCGGGAAAGTCGCACACTTGCGTGGGTGGGGGTACTCAGCGTTACTATGTACTGGTAGTCAGTGACGTTGAGTAGCGATGAGGCGGGACATGGGCAAGCAGGCGACGGAGATGCTCAAGGGCATCCTCGAGGGGATCGTCCTCGCGCTCCTCGCCGGCCGCTCGGCCTACGGCTACGAGATCACCACCTGGCTCCGGGAGAGGGGCTTCACCGACATCGCCGAAGGCACCGTGTACGCCCTCCTCATCCGGATCGAGCAACGCGGCCTCGTCGACGTCGAGAAGGTCCCGTCCGAGAAGGGGCCGCCGCGCAAGGTCTACTCCCTCAACGCCCGGGGACGGGCGCACCTCGAGGACTTCTGGGAGACGTGGAGCTTCCTCTCAGGACGGATCGAGCAGCTCCGCGAAGGAGGCCGCTAGGAATGGCCGTCACCTGGATCGAGCAGAAGCGGCAGTACCGCCGCTACAAGGCACGCATCGCCGCGCTCCCGCCGAGCTACCGCACGGCGGTCGCCGGGATGGAGCGCTACACGAACCACCTCGGCGGGATCGGGGACGCCAAGAGCATCCTCGCGATGCTCGACGACCTCGCCGACCTCTTCGAGCGGGCCGCGGCCGACGGGACACCCGTGCGCGACGTCGTCGGCGAGGACCCCGTGGAGTTCGCCGAGGCGTTCCTCTCGAACTACCCTGCCGGCAGCTGGATCACCCGCGAGCGGG
>DASSQJ010000156.1:0-12707 GCA_035702545.1 Phycicoccus sp. | reverse complement strand
CCCTCGTCTCCGCCGTCGTCACCGTCACCACGGCCGGCGAGCACTGGACCCCGTTCGTCGCGGGTGTCGTCACCCTCGTCGGGCTCGTCGCGACGGTGTGGGCGTGGGCCTGGGCCCGCAGCCCCCAGGTCGTCATCGGGCACCGGGGCATCTGGTTCGCGGCCACCGCGGAGCGGGCCGCGGCCGTCCACCCGTGGTCCGAGGTCCTCGCCGTCTACGGCGAGACCCGGGTCGAGCGCTCGCACCCGGCGCAGGTCCACGGCGTCGAGCGGCACGTCCTCGGCGTGCACCTGCGGCGCGACACCGACGGCGAGTCGCGGGTCGTCCGCCGCAGCGCAGTCTCCCCCCTCCTCCGGCTGCACCGGGTCGTCGTCTCCGTCGCGCCGACCGTCCCGGTCACCCGGCAGGAGCCGTGGGGCACCCAGCCCGGACAGCACCCTCTCGTCGTGCTGTCGCGGAGGCTGGCCCGACGCGGCTGAGCCGCGAACACCACATGCCGTGGGTCGCTCCTTGAGGCGGGGCGACCCACGGCACCGTGTGGCTACTGCCCGGTCGGTCGGTGGCCGGCGTCATCCCTGCGGGACGAAGCGCCGCCGGAATCCCACGAACCCGATGACGAGGAGCGCCCCCGCGACGACGAGCAGGACGACGAGGGCCGAGGTGTCCACGTCCCCCGCGGGCGGGTTCCCGACGTGCGTCGTCGGCGCGAGGTCGAGGACCCACTGCGGCAGCTGGAGGCCGTTGCCGAGGAAGGCGACGAACGCGGTCCCGCCGAAGGCCGCCCATGCCAGGGCATACATCCTCGGCACGAGCCCGAACAGGGCGACCGCCAACCCGCCGAGGACGAGCACCGCCGGGAGGTAGGCCAGCCCTGCCCCGAGCAGGGTGCCGATGTAGCCGGAGTCCCCGGTCGACCAGGCGGTGGTCAGGGCGAAGACGACTGCCGACAGGACGGTGATCCCGACGAGCCCGCCGACCACGACGAGGACGTGGGACGCGAGCCACCTACGGCGAGAGGTCGTCCCGGCCAGCAACGGCTCGAGCCGGCCCTCGGCCTCCTCCCTGCGCAGCGACCCGAGGGCCTGGACGACGTACCCGCACGCGACGAGGGCGAGGTAGACCTCGATGAGGGCGAGGAAGGCATCGACCGCGCTGCCGTCACCGAGGTCCATGAACGAGGACAGGGACGGGTTGCCGAGGACTGCGTCGATGACCTCCTGTGCCAACGTCCCCATGACGCCGGCGAGGAGGAGCGAGCCCAGGAGCCATCCGACCACCGACATCCGGTGGACGTGCCGCGCGAACCCCACCGGGTGCAGCAGGGACCCGGCGGCCCGCTCCGGCCCCGGACCCAGTCGCCACAGCGCACTTCCGAGGTCTCGCCCGTCGGCCAGCGCGATCGCGGCGGCGCCCAGGGCGAAGGTGACGACGAGCGGGATGGCGAGGACCCACCACCGCTGGCTCGCGAACGGCGCCGCCTTCTCGACCCAACCGAGCGGTGAGAGCCAGGTGATCCACCAGCCCTTGACGTCGCCGACCCCGCGGAGGACGTACGAGACGGCCAGGACGACCATGGCCCCGGCGAGGACGCCGCGCGAGTGCAGCATCACCTGCGCGACGAGCGCGGCGAGCGCCGCGAAGACCAGGGTGAGCAGGCCGAGGGACAGTGCGTAGAGGACCGCACCGCTCTCGGGGACACCGACGGCGACGAGGGTGACGACGAAGCCCACCACGGTGACGACGACGACGCCGAGGACGAGGAGCAGGGCGGCAACGACGGGGCTCCGACGGTCGACGCGGCCGGCGAGCAGCTGCTCGAGCCGTCCGGTCTCCTCCTCGCGGCGGGTCACGGCCGCGACGAGGAGCGTCCCGACGAGCGGCATGAGGAAGGAGGCCAGGAAGCCGAACTCGTCCTGGATGACACCACCGAGCGTGTTGATCCCCTCCACCCGACCGTTGATGGCGACGAGCGCGTCCGATGCCACGGCGTCGGCGTAGGACTGGATCTTCTCGGGGGTGTCGTAGAGGTTCGCGATGGCGACGGCGGTGACGGCGAGGCTGCCGACAAGCACCACGACCCAGGCGGCCGCGGCGCGCCGTCGAGTGCGCCACTGGATGCCGAGCAGCCGGCGCAGGCCGGTCACCGCGGCATCCCGCCGTGCCGGTGCCGGCCGTCGCCCTCGGGAAGGCTGTCGTCGACGTCACCGGCGTGGACCCCCCCGCCGAACGGGCTGGGGCCGCGGAGCTCGTCCGTTCTCTCGCCACCGCGCGCGCGGCGCGCCGCGGGGGCGCGGCCGTCGCCGTGCGGGATGTCGCGGTCGTCCTCGTAGGTGCTGAGGAAGAGGGCATCCAGGCTGGGCGGCTGCACGGTGAGGGTCCGGATCGCCGCGGCGTGGATCCGGCCGATCGCCTCGTCGAGGTGGGCCGGGTCGATGCTGAAGCGGGTGTCGACGTGGCCGTCGAGGTGCTCGGCGACGTGGTCGGCGACCCCCGGCATCCCCTCCAGCGCGTCGGGCGCGGTGGCGGTGACGGCGTGGACGGTCGTCCTCGTGTGGCGGCGCAGGTCGGCGAGGCTGCCGCTCGTCACCGTCCGGCCGTGCCGGATGATGCTCACCCGGTCGGCGAGCGCCTCGACCTCCGCGAGGATGTGGCTGGAGAGCAGGACTGTGACGCCCTCGTCGCGCCGCTCGCGGACCACCTCCTGGAAGGCCTGCTCCATGAGCGGGTCCAGGCCGGAGGTCGGCTCGTCGAGGACGAGGAGCTCGGCGTCGGTGGCGAGCGCGGCGACGAGTGCGACCTTCTGCCGGTTGCCCTTCGAGTAGTCGCGGGCGCGCTTGGTCGGGTCGAGGTCGAAGCGGTCGAGGAGCCGGGCGCGCCGTCGCTCGTCGAGGCCGCCCCGGGCCGCGGCCAGCACGTCGAGGCACTGGCCGCCGGTGAGCCCGCCCCAGAGCGAGACGTCTCCGGGGACGTAGGCGAGGCGGGCGTGCAGCACCGGGGCGTCGTGCCACGGGTCGCCGTCGAAGAGACGGACCTCGCCGCGGTCGGCTCGGGCGAGCCCGAGCAGGACCCGGATCGTCGTCGACTTGCCGGCTCCGTTGGGTCCGAGGAAGCCGTGGACCTCGCCGCGGCGGACGTCGAGGTCGAGCCCGTCGAGGGCCCGGACCTGGCCGAAGTCCTTGACGAGGCCGGCGATGTGGACGACGTCGTCGGTGCTCATGTGTCTCCTTCAGTGGTGCGTGTCGCAGTGGTGCTGATCGCGGCGGCGTCGAACGCGCCGTGGGTGTAGACGTCGGCGACCTCGGCCGCCCAGCGCCCCATCCCGTGGGGGCTCAGCGGGTCCTCGCCGACGGTGGCGCGCAGCTGGGGGGCGAGGAGGACGACGGCGAGGTCGTTGGCGAGGAGGAAGGCGGCCCGGACGGCGCGGTCCGCACTGGGTCGCGCGACGCCGGCCGCCTCGAACTGGTCGAGGACGGCGACGGTGAGGGCGTGCCAGCGCTGGAAGAGGGCGGTGCCGACGGGGTCGCCGGTGAGCAGCAGCCGGCGCAGGTAGGCGGGCAGGGGCGAGTCGGCGGGGAAGCCGGCGGCGAAGGCCTCGGCGAGGGATGCCGCGCCGCCGCCGACGATCTCCTCCCCCATGCCCTCGCCGCCGAGCTGCTCGAGCATGGCGTCGAAGGTGCGGGCGGCGTGCTCGTCGACCGCCTCGCGCAGGCCGGCCTTGCTCCCGTAGTGGTGGAGCACCAGGGCCGGCGAGACCCCGGCGGCGGCGGCGATCTCGCGGACGGTCACCGCGTCGTGGCCGCGCTCGGCGAAGAGCGCGAGGGCGGCGTCCCGGATGGCGGCCCGGGCCGTGCGGTCGGACTCCCGGGTGGTGGCCCGCCGAGCTGCTGAACACATGTTCAGTATATTAAACGTCCGTTCAGTCCGTTGTCCAGAACCTGTCGGCGTCGGGTGGTTGGCTGGGCGCATGACGTGGAAGACGCATCCGGTCACCCCGGACCGGTTCGAGGACTTCGCCGACGTCGTCAACCCGAACCGGCGGGCGACCCACTGCTGGTGCCTCTCGCACCGGCTGCGGCAGCGCGACATCGACGAGCTCGGTGGCGGCGACCGGGAGACCGCGATGCGCCGGCTCTGCGAGCGGCCCGACCCGCCCGGCGTCGTCGCGTACCGCGAGGGCGTGCCGGTCGGGTGGTGCAACGTCGGGGCGCGGGCCGACATCCCACGCCTCGCCCGCAGCACGCTGATCCGGCCGGTCGACGACGTCCCGGTGTGGAGCATCGTCTGCGTCGTCGTCCGCGGCGGCCACCGACGGCGCGGGGTCACCGGCCCGCTCATCGAGGGTGCCGTGGCGTACGCCGCGTCGCGCGGTGCGCCTGCGGTCGAGGCCTACCCGGTCGACCCCGGCGAGCGCCGGATGGACACGACGATGGCCTTCGTGGGGACCCGCTCGATGTTCGAGCGGGCCGGCTTCGAGGTCGTCGGCACCACCGAGGCGGTCGCCAGCGGGATGCCGCGGCTCGTCATGCGCCGGACCCTGTGACGTCGAGCAGGACGTTGCCGACCTTCCGGCCGCTCTCCGCGTAGCGGTAGGCCTCGACGATGTCGTCGAGCGTGAAGGTCCGGTCGATCACCGGGGTGAAGGCTCCCCGCCCGAGCCGGGCGACGAGGTGGACCATGACGTCGTCGCCCTCGAGCGGGATCGGGAAGACGACCTTGCGGCGGCCGCCGAGCGGGGTGACGAGGGCGAGGACCGGGTTCTGCCAGAACGGGCCCAGCTCGCTGGACAGGTAGACGCCGCCCGGGCCGAGCAGCCGTCGGCAGGCGCCGAACGTGCTCCTGCCGACGGTGTCGAGGACCGCGTCGAAGGTGCCGTCGAGGCGGTCGAGGCCGCCCTGCTCCCAGTCGACCACCTCCTCGGCGCCGAGGCGGCGGGCCAGGTCGAGGTGCGCCGTCGGCGCGGTCGCGGTGACGTGGACCCCGTGGTCGGCCGCGAGCTGGACGGCGGCGGACCCGATGGCACCGGTCGCGCCGTGGACCAGGGCCCGGTCCCCGGGCATGAGCCCCGAGTGCCGGAGGAAGGACAGGGCGTAGTGCCCACCCTCGGTCGTCGCGGCGGCGGTGGCGAGGTCGACGCCGTCGGGGACGTGGGCGACCATCGAGTCCTGCGCGACGGCGACGAGCTCGGCGTGGGCGCCGAAGCGCCCCTCGGCGTACCCGAGGACCCGGTCGCCCGGCGCGAAGGCGGTCACCTGCGGGCCGACGCGCTCGACGACCCCGGCGTACTCGGTGCCCCAGACGTCGACCTTGGGGCGGGTCCATCCCGAGAAGGCGCGGATGAACCACGGGTACGCCGCCCGATAGGCGCAGTCGGTGCGGTTGACGGTGCCGTAGTACACCCGGACGAGCAGGTCGCCGGGCCCGACCTCGGGCTCGGCGACCTCCTCGACCCGGACGACCTCGGGTGGTCCGTACGCGGTGGTGACGGCGGCCCTCATCCACCCACGGTAGTGAGCGGACGGTGGCCCGGTCGAGGGCTGCGGCTCAGAGCTCGGGGCCCTTGGCCCGCAGCTTGTCGACCTCGCTCATCGCCTCGCGCAGCTCGCCGAGCCAGGACTCGGCGTGCTCGCCGACGAGCCGGACGCACCAGGCGAGGGCGTCGCTGCGGGACCGGGCGACGCCGGCGTCGACGAGGGTGTCGAGGACGACCCGCTCGGGCTGGCGGAGCCGGGTCATCACCGGGACGGCGAGGTGGGTGAACAGGGCCGTGGTGTCACCGACGCGCGCACCCCACGAGACGGTGCGTCCGTAGCGGGCCTGCGCCTCGTCGGCGACGGCCATCCGCTGCTCGCGGGTCTCGGCGCGGAACCGGCTGATCCGGCCCTCGGCCTCGGCGCTCTCGGTGTCGGCGCCGACGCCGGCGAGGGTGCCGATGACGGTGATCTCCTCGCGGTCGACGGTGACGTCGACCCCGTCGAACCAGCCGTCGGGAAGACGGCCGGCGAACCACTTCGCCGCGTCGTCCGCGTTCGGCAGGTCGCCCTGCTGCCAGCCGCCGGGACGGCCGAAGCCGCGGCCCCGGGGGCCGCCGCCGGGGCCGGGTCGGCCTCCGCGGGGATCACGCCCGGCGCCGCGGGGTCCGCGGGCTCGTGGGGAGGTGGTGTCGTCGGTGTCGTCGGTGTCGAGGAACTGTCGTTGGTGTCGCATGGCGTTGCTCCCTTGCAGTGATTACTTCATTACATCACTGCACAACGCATGTGTCGACCTCGGTGTTCCACGAGTGTCTCGACAGGACACGGGGCCGCCGCCTCCCTGCTGGCCGCGACCCCGTGCCGTCTGTGGTCCGACGCCGCCGGCCCGTCGCGGGCCGTCGTCGGCGGAGCCGGTGGCCGCCGTGGCCACCGGAGTCCCCCGGTGTGTGCGCTACTCCCCGGGGCTCAGGCTCTGGTGCACCAGGGCCGCCGTGTACGCCGTGTGCCAGCCGCCGGAGAGCGCCGCCCCCCGCGCGCCGCACGCGCACGTCCACAGCCACCGGCCCGCGCCCTCGCAGTGGACGTGGGGGTGGTGGCTCAGCCGGTAGGTACCCCGCCGACGGGATCGCATGCATCCGAGTGTGCGCTCGTCCACCGGTGGGGTCGGGGAGGCGGGGCAGCGACTGGCCGTGCGATGCGCAGGTGTACCGGGACGGCGGATCCGCGAGTCCTCCGTTCGGCGGACCCACCCCGCTCCGTCCCGACCCCTCCCCGACGTCGGGTCGGGTGTCGGGGGTGGGCGGGATGATCGGGGGATGAGAGCAGCGAGCCTCGCGCGGGTGCACCGCCGGCGGGCGGCGACCCAGCGGGTCACCGGGGCGCCGGTCCGGCGGGGCGCCGACGTGGTGCGCCTGCTCCTCGCCGTCCAGGCCCAGGACGCGCCGATGGCCGCGTGGTCGCTCGGGCTGCGGCTGCGCGAGGGCACGACGTACGCCGGCGTCCTCGCCGAGCAGGCGTCCGGTGGATGGGTGCGCACCCACGTGCTCCGCCCGACCTGGCACCTCGTCGCCCCGGAGGACCTACGGTGGCTCCAGCGGCTCACCGGGCCGAAGGTCGAGGGGTCGATGGGGGCACGACACCGCCAGCTCGACCTCGACGCCGCGGCGCTCGACCGCGCGGTCGATGCCCTGCGGGACCTGCTCAGCGGCGGCCGGCCGACGACGCGGCGCGAGCTCACCACGGCCTTCGCCGCCCGGGGGGTCCCATCGTCCGGGGAGCAGATGGCCCACCAGCTCCTCGTCGCCGAGCTGCGGGCGGTCATCTGCTCGGGGCCGCCGCGCGGAGTCGAGCACACGTACCTCCTCGTCGACGACGCCGTCGCCGCGGGACCCCTCGACCGGCTCGAGGGCGAGGAGGCCCGCGTCGAGCTCGTCCGGCGGTTCATGGCGGGGCACGGACCGGCCACCGACCGCGACCTCGCCCGGTGGTCGACGCTGACGCTCACCGAGATCCGCGCGGCGCTGGCCGACCTCGGGGACCGGCTCGCGTGCGTCGACGTCGAGGGCACCCGGATGTGGTTCGACCCCACGGTCCCCGCCCGCACCACCCGCTCCCCCGGCGCCGTCCTCGTCCCCACCTTCGACGAGCTCACCCTCACCTACGCCGACCACGGGCACCCCCGGCGTGACCCCGGGTCACCGCGGCCCCGGCTCGTCAACGCCATCGGCGGCGGCACCGTCCTCCTCGACGGTGGGGACGTCGGTGCGTGGAGCCGGCGGGTCACCCGCACTGGCGTCGAGGTGGACGTCGCGCCGGACCTGCCGCTCACGACGGCGGAGTCCGAGGCGGTCGCCGCCGCCGCCGAGCGCCTCGGGGCGTTCCTCGGACTGCCGGCGCGGCTCTCCATCGGCCGGACGTCCTGACCCCGGGTCGGGGCTGGCCTGGGTCGAGTTCCCCGGACCCGCCGCGGGCCGCACCGCACGAAGGGCGTCGCCTCCCCTGCACGGGGGGCGACGCCCTTCGGCGTCCGGAGCCGGGTCGAGGGACTCGGACGAGGGGTGCCACGGCGACCGAGGTCGTCGCGGCGGTACCGCGGATCGGGTCAGGACCGCGGGAGGACGAGTTCCTGGCCGGCACTCACCTGGGCGGTGCTCATGTCGTTGGCGAGCTGGATGGCGACGATCGCCTCGTCGAGCGGGCGACCGGGCAGCTCGGCCGCCGCGATCTCGGAGAGGGTCTGGCCGGCGTGCACGGTGACGGTCCGCCCCGGCTCGGTGGCGTCCGCCCCCCGGACCCCGGTCAGGGCGAGGAACGCGGCGACCGCCAGCGCGGCGACGAGGAGGAGGACGAGCCGGCCGCGGCGGGTGAGCCGCAGTCCGCCATCCGCGTCCTCGAGCCCGGCGCCACCCTCGATGACGACCAGCCGTGGGCGCGACGGGGTGGGGGCGTGGCGGACCTCGGTGGGGTCCCAGACGATCGCGCTCATCATGTCCTCCATCCCGGCCGCCGCGGCGACCGTCGAACCGGTGTTCGATAGAACGTCTGTACGAGTTGTAGCACGGATGTTCGAGTCGATCAAGACACGCGTCGAACAGATGTTTGAGATCTCTGTACGAAACTCGTACCCTGTTCTCATGGCAGACAGCCTGCAACTGAGCACCGACACTCGGGCTGACCTGCACGAACACCAGCCAGGCCGACGGTCCCGACCGCCGGCCGCACCGAAGGGGCCCTGAGATGGCACGTCCGAGGAACGCCGACATCCACGAGATGCCCGACCGCGGCGACGGCGGCGCGCTGACGCACCGCCAGCGCAAGGTGCTCGAGGTCATCCGCAACTCGATCGACCGGCGCGGCTACCCGCCGAGCATGCGCGAGATCGGCGAGGCCGTCGGGCTCACCTCACCGAGCTCGGTCGCCCACCAGCTCTCGGCCCTCGAGCGCAAGGGCTTCCTGCGCCGCGACCCGAACCGGCCGCGCGCCATCGAGGTCGTCTCCCCCGACACCCCGCGCGAGGCGCCCGGCTACCGCGGCGCCCCCGAGCACGACGACGTCGACGTCACCGGGATCGGCGACCAGCGTCCCGAGGCGTCCTACGTCCCGGTGCTCGGCCAGATCGCCGCCGGCGTCCCGATCACCGCCGAGGAGGTCGTCGAGGACGTCTTCCCCCTCCCCCGCCAGATCGTCGGCGAGGGCTCGCTGTTCCTCCTGCGGGTCGTCGGCGACTCGATGGTCGACGCCGCGATCTGCGACGGCGACTGGGTCGTGGTGCGCCAGCAGGCGACCGCCGAGAACGGTGAGATCGTCGCCGCGATGCTCGACAACGAGGCGACCGTCAAGACGTTCAAGCGCAAGGACGGCAAGGTCTGGCTGCTGCCCCACAACCCGGCCTTCTCGCCGATCGACGGCGACCACGCGACGATCCTCGGCAAGGTGACGGCGGTCCTCCGCCGGATCTGAGCGCGCCGGCCGGCGCACCGCCGGCGCGGCTCATCCGCCCGGTCGGTGGGCCTCGCGCGGGTTCATCCGCTGCCACCACGCCGTGTCGACCCACTGGTCGAACTTCCGGCCGACCTCGCGCAGGATTCCGACGCGCTCGAACCCCACGGCCCGGTGCAGCGCCTCGCTCGCCGGGTTGGGCAGGGCGATGACCGCGAGGCAGGTGTGGATGCCGTCCGCGTCGACGCGGGCGAGCAGCTCCGCGTAGAGGCGCCGACCGAGCCCGGTGCCGCGGACGCCCTCGTCGAGGTAGATGCTCACCTCGCGGGTCCCGTCGTAGGCCGGTCGCGGCCGGTAGGTCCCCGAGTGGGCGAAGCCGACGACCCGGCCGCCGGCCTCCGCGACGACGACGTGGTCGCCGGGGCGCGTCGAGGTCAGGTGCGGGACGTAGTGGTCCTCGTCGCGCGGCTCGAGGTCGAAGGTCGCGACGCTGTGGACGACGGCGTCGTTGTAGATGGCGGTCATGGCGACCCGGTCCTCGGGGGTCGCGGTGCGGAGCACGGCATCCATCACGCCGCCCTTCGCCGGTCGCGGAGGGCCTCGAGGGTCGGGGCGAGGGCGGCGTCGACGCGGACGCCGATGAGCTCGTCCCCCCGGGTCGGGCCGCGGGTGACGGCCATGACGGGGATGCCGCGGCGGGCGGCGTGCCGGACGAAGCGCAGTCCGCTCATCACGGCGAGGGAGGAGCCGAGGACGAGGAGGGCGGGAGCGTCGTCGGTGAGGGCGTAGCAGGCGTCGACCCGCTCGCACGGGACCGAGCCGCCGAAGAAGACGACGTCCGGCTTGAGCGTGTCGGCCCCGCAGACGAGGCAGAGCGGCAGTCGGAACGCGTCGACGGCGGCATCGGGGAGGACGACGTCGCCGTCCGGCCGGATCTGGCTGCTGACGCGCGAGCCGTCCGGTGCCTCGCCACGGACCCGTCCGACAAAGCCGGGGTTCGCCTCGGCCATCCGGACCTGGAGGTCCTCGCGGTCGACTCGGTCGCCGCAGGTGAGGCAGACGACCTCGGCGAGCGTGCCGTGCAGCTCGGTCACCTCGCTGCTGCCGGCGGCCTGGTGGAGGCCGTCCACGTTCTGGGTGATGACCGGTCCGAGCACGCCGGCGCGCTGGAGGTCGGCGACGGCGTGGTGTCCGGCGTTGGGTGCGGCACGGGAGAAGCGCTCCCAGCCGACGAACGAGCGGGCCCAGTAGCGCCGGCGGTTCTCGGTGCTCGCGCAGAACTCGGCGTGCTGCATCGGCATGACCCGGCGGGTGCCGTCGGCGCCGCGGTAGTCGGGGATGCCGCTGTCGGTCGACATCCCGGCTCCGGTGAGGACCAAGGTGCCGGGATGACGCTCGAGCGCCTCGGCGAGGCGCTCGACCGCCTCGGGCGAGCGGCTGGCGGGGTCCGTGGGGCGCTGGGCCCACTCGGGGGCCACGGTCCGCTGCACGGCGGTGTCCGCCACGGGGGCGGCGAGGGCATCCGACACGCCCCCGATCATCCCACCCGGCCCCTCCCGACTTCTTGCCGGTTCGGCCGCTCGACACCCCGTCTCAGGGCGTGTCGACCGGTCGAACCGGCAAGGAGTCGATAACGGGGCATTATGGAGCGGGGCTAGGATCGGGGGATGATCGACGCCGCCGGACTGCGTGTCATGCGCGCCATCGCCGACGAGGGCAGCTTCACGGCCGCCGCGGCGGCCCTCGGCTACACCCAGCCGGCCATCTCCCAGATGGTGCGGCGCCTCGAGCAGCGGACCGGCACCGTGCTCGTCGAGCGCGTCGGCCGCAACGTCCGGCTCACCGAGGCCGGCCAGGTCCTCGCCCGCCACGCCGGCCCGGTCCTCGCCGCGCTCGACGCCGCCGAGGAGGAGGTCGCCGCGATCGCCGGGCTGCGCAGCGGGCGGGTGCGGCTCATGGCCTTCCCGTCGGCGTCCGCGACGCTCGTGCCCCGCGCGCTGTCCCTCGTCAAGGCCCGCTTCCCCGACGTCAGCATCAGCTTCACCGAGGCCGAGCCGCCGGAGAGCATCGCGGCGCTGCGGGCCGGCGACTGCGACCTCGCCGTCGCGTTCTCCTACGAGGGCACCGACGTCGCCCGCGGCGAGGAGGACCTCGACCCGTTCGTCATCACCCCGCTCCTCGAGGATGACGTCCGGCTCGCCGTGCCCCGGGGCCACCCGGTGGCGGAGCGGGAGAGCGTCGACCTCGCCGACCTCTCGGGGGACGCCTGGATCGCCGGCTGTCCCCGCTGCCGAGGCCACCTCGTCCAGCTCGCCGACGCGGCCGGCTTCCGCCCCGACGTCGCCTACGAGACCGAGGACTACGTCGCCGTCATGGGCCTGGTCGCGGAGGGCCTGGGCGTCGCGCTCATCCCCGACCTCATCCTGCGCACCGTGCACCACGACGACGTCATCGCGCTGCCGATCACCCCGGCGTCGCGACGCACGATCACCGCCGTCACGACCCCGGACCTCCAGAAGGTCCCCGCCGTGGCCGCGACCCTCGACGCGCTCGTCGAGAGCGCCGGCACCCAGTCGACCGAGCCGACG
This sequence comes from Phycicoccus sp., assembly GCA_035702545.1. Lineage (GTDB taxonomy): Bacteria > Actinomycetota > Actinomycetes > Actinomycetales > Dermatophilaceae > DASSQJ01. The sequence goes on along the minus strand of DASSQJ010000156.1, from coordinate 712 downwards.
ACCCGGATGCCGGAGCCCGCCTTCTCGATCTGACGGCCCTTGGCTCGGGCGGGCCTCAGCGGGAGGTCACCACGCGCACCTCTCCCCCGCGCTCGGTGACGGCCACGTCGCCCCGGCGGTCGGTCCGGTACACCGCGTACCCGTCGCGGCGCAGGACGTCGAGGTGGTGCGGGGCCGGGTGCCCGTAGTCGTTGTCGGCCCCGACGCTGATGATGCCGACCGGGGCCCGGACCGCGGCCATCAGGTCGTCGTCGAGGTTGGCGCTCCCGTGGTGCGGGGTCTTGACGACCTCGAACCCGCCTGCCGCAGCGGCCATCTGGGGGTCGCGGCGGATCCGGAGGAGGAGGTCGTGGGCCGCCTCCCGCTCGACGTCGCCGAGGAGCAGGGCGTCGACGTCGCCCACCCGAACGGCGAGCACGACGCTCGCGTTGTTGGGGACCGAGCCCTCGGCGATCCGCCGCCACGGGCTCCAGACCACGGCGTGGACGTCGCCGAGGTCGAGCCGGTCGCCGGCGTGCAGCGCCGCGACCGGGACCCCGCGGGCAGCGGTCAACCGGGCCACCTGCGCGGAGCCGGAGGCCGGCTCGGCGACCGGGCTGACGAGCACCTGGCGGACCTCGCGCCCGCGCAGCGCCCCGGCGAGGCCGTCGACGTGGTCGGCGTGGAAGTGGGTGAGGACGACCGCGTCGAGGACCGCGACGTCGAGCCGGTC
>DASSQJ010000155.1:0-2335 GCA_035702545.1 Phycicoccus sp. | reverse complement strand
GCTCGGCCCCCATGTCGGCGCCGAACCCTGCCTCGGTGATGAGGTAGTCGCCCATGCGGCTGCCGAGCAGGTCGGCCACGACGCTCGAGTTCCCGGTGGCGATGTTGCCGAACGGGCCGGTGTGGACGAGGACGGGCCCGTTCTCCGTCGTCTGCATGAGGTTGGGCTTCAGGGCGTCCTTGAGGATGACCGCCATCGCGCCGCCCGCGCCGAGGTCGTCGGCGGTGACGGGGCGACCACCCTTGGCGTAGCCGACGACGATCCTTCCGAGCCGCTGCCGGAGGTCCGCGAGGCTCGTCGCGAGGCCGAGGATGACCATGACCTCGGACGCGGCGGTGATGTCGAAGCCGGTCTGCCGGGGCACGCCGTCGATCTGGGCGCCGAGCCCGACGACGACGTTGCGCAGGGCGCGGTCGTTGACGTCGAGGACGCGCCGCCACGAGATGTTGTGCGGGTCGAGGTCGAGCTTGTTGCCGTGGTGCAGGTGGTTGTCGACCATCGCCGCGAGGAGGTTGTGGGCCGCGGTCACGGCGTGGAAGTCACCGGTCAGGTGGAGGTTGAGCGTCTCCATCGGCAGGACCTGCGAGTGGCCGGCGCCGGCGGCTCCACCCTTGATGCCGAAGGTGGGACCCATGGACGGCTGCCGGAGCGCGAGGATCGCGTTGCGGCCGATGCGGCGCAGGCCCTGCGCGAGGCCCACGCTCGTCGTCGTCTTGCCCTCCCCGAGCGGGGTCGGCGTGATCGCCGTGACGACGACGTACTTCGCGCGCGGGCGGTCCGCGAGGGTGTCCATGGCGGCAAGGTCGATCTTGGCCACGTGCCGCCCGTAGTGCTCGAGCAGGTCCGGGTCGATGCCCGCGTCTTTCGCCACCTCCTCGATCGGCAGCAGCTCCGCGGCGCGGGCGATCTCGAGGTCGGTCAGGGGCCTGGTCATGGTGGACACGACCTACATCTACTCCGCGTGACGTGAGAGCGGGGCCGAACCGCGCCGAGTGACGCCGAGGTCACCCCCGCGGAGTGCGGGCCTAGCGCTCGGGGCGCCAGACGACGAGGGCGCCGCCCTCGGCATTCGGCATCCTCGGCGGGACCCGCATGGCGACGGCGTCCCCGGTGGAGGAGACGCGGAAGAAGCGGCTCGTCTGGCGCCGACCGGCGGCGACCTCCGCCTCCTCGAGCGCCTCCGTCAGCTCGGTGACCCGGGAGCGGAGCGCCTCGACGGCGTTCTCGAGCTCGAGGATGCGGGCGATGCCCGGGAGGCTCACCCCCTCCTCCTGGGAGAGGCGCTGGATCTCGCGGAGCAGCTCGATGTCGCGGGCGGAGTAGCGGCGCCCGCCGCCCCGGGTGCGCGACGGCACGACGAGGCCGAGCCGGTCGTACTGCCGCAGGGTCTGCGCGTGCATGCCCGCGAGCTCGGCCGCGACGGAGATGACGAACACCGGGGTGTGCTCGTCGACTCCGTGCACCGACCGGCGGGTGGCCACCTCAGCCACCGGCCCTCGCGTAGAGCTCGGCCCTCGGGTCGCCGCCGTCCTGGTCGCGGAGCGTCTCAACGGCGGCCTTGGCCTCGTCGGTCAGCTCGGTCGGGACGACGACCTGCACCCTGGCGAGCAGGTCGCCGTGGGTCCCGTCGGACCGGGCGACGCCGTGGCCCTTGATGCGGAGAATGCGGCCGCTCGGGGTCCCCGGGGCGACGCGCACCTTGACGCGGCCGCGGTCGTGGAAGGTCGGGACCTGCACGGTGGCCCCGAGGGTCGCCTCGGCGAAGGAGACCGGCAGGTCGATCGTCAGGTTGTCGTGGTCGCGCCCGAAGACGGCGTCCGGCGTCACGGAGACCTCGAGGATGAGGTCACCCGAGGGCGCGCCACGGTCCCCTCGCTCGCCCTTGCCGCGGAGCCGGATCTTCTGGCCGTCGCGCACGCCTGCGGGCAGCTTGGTCCGGATCGTCCGGCCCTCGGCGGTCTGGAGGGAGACCGTGGATCCTTCGACGGCGTCCCGGAAGGTGAGCGTCGTCCGGGCGGTCACGTCGCGGCCGCGCTGAGGTCCTCGAGGTGCACCGTAGCCGCCGAACGGGTCCGCCTGCCCGGCTCCTCGCGGCATCCCGCCACCGAACATCTGGCCGAGGATGTCGTTGAGGTCCGGTCCCGCTCCCCCGCCGCTCGTCGAGAAGCGGACGTTGCCGCCGCTTCCGCCGAAGGCGCTGAAGATGTCCTCGAAGCCGCCGTTGCCGCCGCCGGGGCCGCCCGCCGTGAAGCGGGCGCCACCGCGCGTCATCTGGCGGATCGCGTCGTACTCCTTGCGCTGCTCCGGGTCGGCGAGGACCGAGTGGGCCTCGCCG
>DASSQJ010000154.1:0-6161 GCA_035702545.1 Phycicoccus sp. | reverse complement strand
GTGCGCGCGGCGCTCGTCCCCCGGCTCTCCCCCTCGCCGCGGGCGGTCGGCATCGGCGAGGTCGTCGCCACCGTCGTCGTCGCGGTGACCGCGCTCCTCACGGCCTGAGCGAACCCGGTACGCCGCGGGTCACGGGTCAGCCGGAGCCGCCGATGTCGACGTCGTAGGCCTCGTACATCAGGTCGGCCCCCCGCGTCCGGTGCCGGCGCAGGGTGGCGAGGAGGTCGCTGACGGCCTGCCGGTGGGCGGCGACGGCGTCCTCGCCCTCGAGCCCGCTGTCGCGCTCCTCGAGGAGCCGGTCGACCTCCTCGAGCATGGTCCGGTGCTCCGCGAGCTGGACGTCGACGCGCGACGCGAGCCGCGGTGCAGCGGAACGCAGCCCGGCATAGATGCCGTCCGGCGCCTCGGTGATCTCGACGTGCTCGCGGAGGTCGTGGGCCAGCTCGGTGAGCGCCGCGCGGACCCGCCGGCGCGAGACCGCGGCGTCATCCTCCTCGACCGCGAGGGCGGCGTCGAGCGCCGCCATCGAGTCCCCGAGCTCGGCCCGGTGGGCCCGCACCCGGTCCAGGTGCTGAGCGAACGCCGCATCCATCTCCGACCTCCTTCCCGGTGCCCCCATGGTCCCGCCTCGCGGCCCGCTTGGCGACCCCACCGCCGCGTGCGGTTCGTCGCACGGCCGCTCCTAGAGTTGTCCGCATGGAGATCGAGCCCCTCGCGGTACCCCTCGGGCCCGGCGCGCTCGCCCTCCTGCCCCGGCTCGCCACCGCCCTCGACGGCGGCTCCCCCGTGCTCCCGTACGCCGCGACCGCGCCTCCCCCGCTCATGCCGCCGTACCTCCGGTCGAGCCTGCCCGAGGGGCTCGCCATCGCCGTCGGCACGAGCGGCTCCACGGGGACGCCGAAGCGCGCCCTGCTCACCGCGAGCGCCCTGCGGGCCAGCGCCCGCGGCACGCACGAGCGCCTCGGTGGCCCCGGCCGGTGGCTCCTCGCGCTGCCGGCGCACCACGTGGCGGGGCTCCAGGTGCTGCTCCGGTCGCTCGCGGCGGGCACCGACCCTGTCGCGATGGACCTCGTGGACGGGTTCACCCCGCGGGAGTTCGTCGCGGCGACCCGGCGACTCGCTCCCGAGGGCCGGTGCTACACGGCCCTCGTCCCGACCCAGGTCGTCCGGCTCCTCGGGGACCCCGCCGCCACCGAGGCGCTGCGCGGGTACGACGCCGTCCTCGTCGGCGGCGCGGCCCTGCCGCCGACGCTCCGGAGGGCCGCGTCCGCCGCCGGGGTCGCGCTCGTCGCCACGTACGGGATGAGCGAGACGGCGGGCGGGTGCGTGTACGACGGATTGCCGCTGCCGGGGACGACGGTCCGGCTCGACGACGAGGGGCGCGTGCACCTCGGCGGTGACACCCTCGCGGCCGGTTACCTCTCCCGGCCGGACCTCGACCACCGCGCCTTCCACCGGGACCCCGACGGCACGCGCTGGTTCCGGACCGACGACGTCGGCCACGTCGACGCCGACGGCCGGCTGCACGTCGACGGCCGGGTCGACGACCTCGTCAACACCGGCGGGATGAAGGTGGCGCCCCGGCTCGTCGAGGAGGCGGTCGTGGCCCACGTCCCGGGCGTGCGCGAGGTGGTCGTCGTCGGGACCCCGGACCCCGAGTGGGGCCAGGCCGTGAGCGCCCTCGTCGTCCCCGCGCCCGGCGCCCCGGAGGACTCGCTGACGCTCACCCGGGTCCGGGCGCACCTGCGCGGCATCCTCCCCGACCACGCCCTCCCGCACCGGGTCCTCGTCGCCGGCGAGGTGCCGCTCGCGGGGCCCGGCAAGCCGGACCGGCGTGCCGTGGCCGCGCTCTTCGACGTGGGAGGATGAGGACGTGCTCCGCTACCTGCCGGTCCTCCTCAGCCTCGCGCTGACGGTCTACTGCGTCATCGACGCGATCCAGACCGACGAGTCCGAGGTGCGGAACCTGCCGAAGATCGCCTGGCTGCTCCTCATCCTCCTCTTCCCGGTGATCGGCCCGATCTCCTGGCTCGTCGCCGGACGCCCCGAGCAGGGGCCCGGCCCGGTGCTCAGCCAGCAGCGCCGCCTCGAGCAGCAGCGCGACCGCGACGCGGGCCGGCCCCGCGGCCCGGACGACGACCCCGACTTCCTCAGGGGCCTCTGAGCCCCGATGGCCACCCTCGCCCAGTGGGTGGCGGGCGCCCGCCCGCGCACCCTCCCCGCTGCCGTCGCCCCCGTGCTGCTCGGGACCGCCGCCGCGTACCGCGTCGGCGAGGCCGACCCCGGCCTCGCCGTCCTCGCGCTGCTCGTCGCCCTCGCCCTCCAGGCGGGGGTCAACTACGCCAACGACGACTCCGACGGCATCCGCGGCACCGACGAGGTTCGGGCCGGACCGGTGCGCCTCGTCGGCCAGCGGCTCGCCCGGCCCGGGCACGTCAGGCTCGCCGCGATGCTGTCCTTCGCGGCCGCGGGTGTCGTCGGCTTCGCCCTCGTCGCGCTGGCGCAGGCCTGGGTGATGCTGCCCGTCGGTGCCCTCGCGGTCCTCGCGGCGTGGCGCTACACCGGGGGCGACAACCCCTACGGCTACCGCGGCCTCGGCGAGGTCTACGTCTTCGTCTTCTTCGGCCTCGTCGCCACCCTCGGCACGGAGTACACCCAGGCCGGCTCGGTCACGTGGTTCGGGCTCGTCGGCGCCGTGGGGGTCGGGGCCGTCGCGTCGGCGATCCTCGTCGCGAACAACCTGCGCGACATCCCCACGGACACCGAGCACGGCAAGCGGACCCTCGCGGTCCGGCTCGGCGACGAGCGGACCCGACAGCTCTACACCGAGCTCCTCGGCGCGTCCGTCGTCGCGCTCGTCGTCATGGCGCTCTGGCAGCCGTGGGTGCTCCTCGCCGTCCTCGCCCTGCCCGTCGCGTCACGCGCCCTGCGGGTCGTCCGGGCGGGCACGACCGGGCCCGGCCTCGTGCCGGTGCTCGCCGCCACCGGGCTCTACGAGGTGGCGTACGCGGTGCTCGTCCTCGTCGGCGTCGTCGTCGGCGCCGCCGCCGGCTGAGCCGGGCTCAGCGGAAGTCGCCCTCGTCGTCCCGGGGCGGGGTCGAGTCGCCGGTGCCCCGGGCGACCTCGGCGTCCTCGGCCTCCTCGTCGGCGCCGGTGTGCGCGGGCCGGGTCTGCCGGGCGGCGGCGCGCGCGTCGAGTCGCTCCGCGATCCGTGCCGACGTGTCCTCCCGGAAGCGGCGGAGGGCGAAGAAGGAGACGACCATCGAGAGCAGGGCCGCCCCCACGACGAGCAGCAGGATGTCCTCCTTGCCGCGCAGGCCGAGCAGCCAGAGCAGGGCGAGGGCACCGAGGAAGACGAGCAGGCGGAGCAGGGTGTAGCGCAGCATCGGTCTCAGAGGCCCGAGTACGAGTGCTGGCCGACGAAGAAGACGTTGACGACCGCGAAGTTGAGGATGACGCAGGCGTACCCGGCGAGGGCGATCCACACGGCGTTCTGGCGCTTCCACCCGGTCGTCGCGCGGGCGTGGAGGTAGGCGGCGTAGACGACCCAGATGACGAAGCTCCACACCTCCTTGGGGTCCCAGTTCCAGTAGGAGCCCCACGCCTGGCGGGCCCAGATGGCTCCGGCGATGACGGTGAAGGTCCACAGCGGGAAGGCGACGATGTGGACGCCGTAGGTGAGCCGCTCCAGCGCCCTCGAGCCCGGGAGCCGCGACATGAACGTGTTCTGCGCCCCCTGCGCCTCGAGGCGGTCCTGGACGAGGTAGAGGATCCCGAGCGAGAACCCGATGGTGAAGACCGCCACGGAGAACGTCGCCACGGTGACGTGGATGGCGAGCCACACCGAGCGCAGCGAGGGCATGAGCTCGGAGGCGTCGGTGTACCAGACGGTGATCGCGAGCCCGAGGTTGAGCAGGACCGGCACGACGACGAAGAGCCCGAGCCAGCGCAGGTCGCGGCGGGTGGACCACACCGTGTAGGCGACGAGGACGAACATCGCGCCGACGATCGCGAACTCGTACATGTTGCCGAGCGGCCAGCGGTGCACCTCGAGCGCGCGCAGGACCACGCCGGCGACGACGAGGAGCGTGCCGAGCGTCGTGAGTGCCCCGCCGATGCCGGCGGCCTTGCGGGCGGCCACCGGCTCGTCGGCGCGCCCGGCGGGTCCTGCCGGCGGCGGGGGCGTGTCGAGCACGGCACCGGGGTCAGTCGGGGCGGGCGCTGCGGCGCCCCCCGTGTCGGCGGTCGCGGCGGCGACGAGCTCGGGTGAACGCTCACCGGCGGCGTCCTGCTCGGTGCGCGCCTCCCTGGCCGGCACGAGCCGGGCGAGGTACACGGCGTAGGCGAGCATCGCGAGGGTGAGGACGACCATCGCGGAGTAGATCGCCGTGTTCGACAGCTGGGCGAGGGTGGTGTCGGTCATGCGCTTCCTTCGAGTCCGGTGAGGACGGCGGCGACCTCGTCGTCCATCCCCTCGTCGTCGTCCTTGGCCAGGCCGCCGACGGAGACCACAGTACGGCCCGCCGCCGGCGCCGGACCAACCCGGACGAACACCCGGCGGCGGCGGACGACGAGGCTGGCGACGAGGCCGAGGAGGGCGAGCAGCGAGGCGACGAGGGTCAGGGTCTTGCCGGGGTCGGTGCGGATCGACAGGCCGGCGAACCGCTCGACGCCGTCGAAGGTGATCGACCCGCGCCCCTCGGGCAGCTGCGCGGTCTGGCCGGGGCGCAGCAGGATGCGGAGCTGGTCGGCGCCGTCCTTGCCGGGCAGCGGGGTCATCCCCGTGGTGTCCAGGGTGTAGACGGACTGGGCCGCGCCACGGGCGAAGAGCTCTCCCGAGAACGCCGTGAGCGCGAGCTGCGGGTCCAGGGCGTCGGGGAACACCGAGTGCGGGCCCTTGTCGTCGATGACCCCGGTCGGCAGGAAGAAGCCGGCGAAGCCGAGCTGGTCAGGCTCCGCGCCGGGGACCTTCACCGCGCCGACGGAGGTGTAGTTGTTGTCCTGCGGGAGGAACGGGGTCGCGTCGGAGTAGATGACGGTTCCCGCGCCGTCGCGGACGGTGATGTGCGGGGCGTACCCGTTGCCGAGGAGGAACACCGAGCCGGCGCCGGTCTCGAGCGGGTGGTTGACGCTGATCGTGCGCTCCTCCGGCGATCCGCCGGGCGGCGTGAACGTCGTGTACGCCGTGAAGTCGCGGGGCGCCCCGAACTGGCCCTTGCCGGTGTCCTTGGTCTCGAACGTCGCGTCGAGCCGGTCGAGGCGGATGGTGTACGGCGCGAGGTCGTTCGGGTCCACCCAGGGGCCGGGGCTGAAGGTGTCGTAACGGGACAGGGTGTTCGCGAAGGTCTGCCCGACGGGCACGATGACGTCGCCCTTCCAGCCGAGGAGGTGGCCCCACGCCACCCCGACGAGGACGCCGATGAGGGCGAGGTGGAAGACCAGGTTGCCGCTCTCGCGCAGGTACCCCTTCTCCGCGGACAGCGAGGTGTCGTCGTGGGCGTGGATCCGGTAGCGGCGCCTGCGGAGCACCTCGCGCAGCCGGTCGCGGACCTCGTCGGGGCTGCCGTCCACCTCGACCGCGCGGTGCGCCCCGAGCCGCTCGAGCCGGCGCGGCGCCCGCGGCGGCACCGACCGCACCTGGTGCCAGTGGATGCGGGTGCGCGGGAGGACGCAGCCGATGAGCGAGATGAAGAGCAGCAGGTAGACGGCGGCGAACCACGGCGAGGCGTACACCTCGAAGAACCCGAGCCGGTCGAGGAGCGGCCCGGCGGTCGGGTGGTCGGTGATCCACTGCGTCGTGCGGGCCGGGTCGATGGAGCGCTGCGGGAAGGTGGACCCGGGGACGGCCGCCACGGCGAGGAGGAGCAGGAGGAACAGCGCCGTGCGCATGCTCGTCAGCTGGCGCCACGTCCAGCGGGCCCAGCCGCGCGGGCCGAGCCGGGGCAGGTTCGCGGGTGCCTCGCGGGGCGGCCGGGTCTCGGTGGCGCTCACAGGGGCACCGTGAACGTGCTGACGAGCTCGGACTGGAGCCACCGGTTGAGGTCCTCCCAGACCCCGGTGAGGAGCATCAGGCCGACGGCGACGAGGAGCAGCCCACCGGCGACCTGGATGCCGCGCTGGTGGCGTCGCAGCCACCCGGACAGCCGGCCGGCACGGTCCAG
>DASSQJ010000153.1:0-2175 GCA_035702545.1 Phycicoccus sp. | reverse complement strand
CGTGCCGGCGGTCCTCTCTTTCGCCCTGCCCCGCGAGGTGGACTCCCCACGCATCAAGCAGGTCGCCCACCCCGCCCCCACGGTGTGGATGCACCACGTCGAGCTGCACGACCCCGCCGAGGTCGACGACGAGATCCGGTCCTGGCTCGCCGAGGCGTACGCGAACGCCGGATGAGCCACCCGGCCGCGCCGGGCCTCAGGTCCGGTTGGTGAACGCGACCGAGACCTCGCCGTCGCCCCAGACCTCGACGGCGGTCAGCGACCCCGGAGCGGCCGCGAGGCGCCAGGCACGGTCGTGCGGCAGGCCGAGCAGGTGGGCGAGGACGACGAGGATCGGCTTGCGGTGGCAGACGACGACGCTCGTCCCTCCCCCCTCGACGACCCGCTCCCACGCCGGGACGACCCGGGCGACGAGGTCCTCGTGCGACTCCCCTCCGCCGGGCGCCCGGAAGGTCGGGTCGTCCCGGAGCCGGCCGAACGCGTCGAGCTCGGTCTCGAGGAGATCCTGGACGGAGCGGCCGTCCCAGACCCCGAAGCACTGCTCGTCCCAGTCCTCGTCACGTTCGGGCTGGACGCCCAGCGCGGCGGCCACGGCCGCCCCGGTCTCGACCGCACGAGCGAGCGACGAGGTGAGCACGCGCGTGGGATGGCCCTGCACCAGCGCCGCCACCGCCCGGCCGGCCGCGACCGCCTGCTGCCGGCCGGTCGCGTTGAGCGAGGGGTCCGGACCGCCGCGGCCGTCGAGTCGGCCCTCCGCGGTGAAGTCGGTGACCCCGTGGCGCACGAGGACCACCCGGGTCGGGGTGCCGCGGCGGGCGAGGAACGCGGATACCGGGTCGCCGGCCAGCGTGCGCTCGGCGGCCGGCTCGTCAGGGGTCTCCGCCGTGGGCGGGCCCGGCGCCTCGTCGACGCTCGACGGGCCTCCGAAGGTCCGGTCGATCGTGCGGCCGTCCATCGCGTCGTTGGAGAGGGCGTCGGCCGCGGAGTTCTCCGCCCGCGGGATCCACTCGTACCGCACCGACCCACCGGCTGCGGTGATGTCGGCGGCGACGTCACGGGCCCGCAGCGCGAGCCGGCGCATGTCCTCGTGCTTGATCTTCCACGCGCCTGACATCTGCTCGACGACGAGCTTGGAGTCCATCCGGACGAGCACGTCGGCGCCCGCGTCGATGGCTCGCGCCGCCTCGAGCCCCGCGATGAGCCCCCGGTACTCCGCGACGTTGTTGGACGCCGTCCCGAGCGGCTCGGCGCGCTCGGCGAGGAGCGCCCCCGTGTCGGTGTCACGGACCAGGGCGCCGTACCCGGCGACGCCGGGGTTGCCGCGCGACCCGCCGTCGGCCTCGACGGTGAGCCGCCGGCTCACAGCCCGGACTCTGGGGTGCGGACGAGGATGCGGCGGCACTCCTCGCAGCGGAGCACCTCGTCCTCCTCGGCGACGCGCAGCCGCTGGATCTCCACCGGGTTGAGCTCGAGCTGGCACCCACCGCAGCGCCGCTGCCGCAACGGCGCGGCCCCGGAGCCACCGGAGGTGGCGCGGATCTTCTCGTACAGCGCGACGAGGTCCTCCCCCACCTCGGCGACGACGGACGGCCGCGGGCCACCCACCTGCTCGACCTCGGCGTCCAGGCGGGCGAGCTCGGCGTCACGCGCCGCCTCGAGGGCGCCCATCCGCTCGGCCAGCTCGGCACGGCCGCGTTCGAGCTCGGCGACGTCGTGCTCGGCGGCCTCGGCGCGCTCCATCACCTCGAGCTCGATGTCCTCGAGCTCGGACTGGCGCCGGGCGAGCGAGGTCAGCTCGTGCTGGATGGCCTGCAGGTCCTTGGCCGTCCCCGTGCCGGCGTCGAGCCGGGCGCGGTCGCGGGCAGCCCGGTCGCGGACCAGCTGGACGTCGGCTTCGGACTTGGCCACCTCGCGCTGCACGTCGCCGAGCTCGGTCCGGGACCGGACGAGCTGGTCGTCGAGGAGGCGGGCCTTGCCCTCGAGGTCGGCGAGCTCGGCGAGCTGCGGGAGGCGGGCGCGGGCGTGGGCGAGCTGGTCGAGGCGCGTGTCGATGGCCTGGAGGTCGAGCAACCGCAGCTGACGGGCGGGCTCGGCTTTCACGGCATTCCTCCCTCGGTCGCACCGACGAGGAAGGTCCAGGGGTCGGTGCGCACTGTGCTGATGTGGGTCTCCACC
>DASSQJ010000152.1:0-8983 GCA_035702545.1 Phycicoccus sp. | reverse complement strand
CACTCGGGCTTCCGCGTCTCCACGGTCTACTACGAGGAGGTGGCCGTTCTCCAGCGCTTCGCCGACGGTGGCCGCTGGTTCATCGGCCGCGACGGCACCGAGGTCCGCGTCGAGCCGCGTCTCTTCGGCCTCGACGAGGGGGTCCTCGCCGAGCTCGACGCGTCGGTCGACCGCGCCCGGGTCGTCCTGCTGCCCGCGCGCGGGCCGGACCGGCTGCCGGGACACTCCACGTCGCTCCTCGTCGAGCCCAAGGAGGAGGTCATGGTCGACGCCGGCGGAGGGAGCGCCGTGCCGGCCGAGCCTCCGGCCGCCGCCACCCGCCGTTCCCTGTCCTCCTTCTTCGGCAGGCGACAGCGGGACTGAGCCCGCCCGCGGCCTCACCGGAAGGACACGGCGTCACCGGCTGGGTGCCGGCAGCACGCAGAGCTCGTTGCCCGACGGGTCGGAGAGGACCCGCCACGGCAGGTCGCCCCACCCCGGGTGCAGCTCGCTGCCGCCGAGGGCGACGAGCCGGGCGACGGCGTCCTCGACGTCCTCCCCCTGCTCGACGCGGGTGTCGAGGTGGAGCCGGTTCTTGACGCCGGGCCGCTTCGGGCGGGTCTCGTCGCAGAGCTCGAGGAGCGGGCCGCGGCCGCTCGGGTGGCGGAGTGCGGCGGGCATCATCGTGTCGGCCGGCTCCCAGCCGCTCGCCGCCGTCCAGAAGAGCAGGTCCCGGGCCGGGTCGGCGCTGTCGAGCGGCAGGGCGGCGACCGGACCCGAGGCCCGGTACTCGGGTCGGTCCTCCATGACGCAGAACGGGTTCCCCTCCGGGTCGGCGAGCACGACCCACGGCACGTCGCCCTGACCGATGTCGAGGGGTCGCGCCCCGAGCCGGAGGGCCCGGTCCACGACCTCATCCTGTCGCGGTCCCCCGGCGAGGTCGAGGTGCAGCCTCGGGCCGGGCTGCACCGGCTCCGGCACCGGCTGGAGGCACAGGTCGAGGAAGGGCCCGTCCGGCAGCGCCACCCGGGTCTCGAAGGCCTCCGGGCCGTCGGTGAGTCGTTGGGCCCCGAGGAGCGCCTCCCAGAACCGGCCGAGCCGCTGCGGGTCGTGGGCGTCGAGGACGACGTTCTCGAGCTGCATCCCCCTGTCGTACCACCGCGGCGTGTCATGGTGGACCCTCGTGGACCGACCGGAGGGGGCCATGGGCAGGACCGTCCCGAGACGCACCGCGCTGCGCACTGCGGCCGTGGGCGTGCTCGCCGGCGCCGTCGCAGGCGCCGGCTCGTCGTGCTCGTCGCCGCCCGGTCGTCCGGGCTCCGGCCGCTCCACCGGGCCCCTGGGCAGCGGGAGCGCGCGCCGACATGTCGTCACGGTGCGTGCGGACGCCCACGCCGCGCTCCTGCCGCCCGGCACCGAGCCCAGCGTGGCCCTCGCCCGGGAGCTGCTGGCCCGCGCCACGGCCGTCGTCGTCGTCGCCCCCGACACGGTGGCAGCCGGGACCCCGGTGGCGACCGCCCTCGGCATCCCGCTCCTCGTGTGGGGCAGGGGCACCCCGGCCGAGCTCGACCGGCTCGGGGCCGGCACGGTCGTCCGGGTGCCGGCGGACCGACCGTCGGCCGCCGCCACGCCCACTCCCACCGCCGCGGCCACGCTCCCCACGAGGTTCGGGGACCGGGAGGTCGTCGACGCGCGCCGCGCGGAGGTGCCCGAGGTCGAGGGGCTCCCGCTCCGAGCGCCGGCGCACCGCGCCGTCGCCGTCCGCCGCGCAGGTGAGCCGGTGCCGGCGGCGTGCACGGCGACCCTTGCCGCTGTCGGGGCCACCACGGTGGAGGTGGAGGCCGAGGACGTCCGCCGCGCGGCGACCGGCCGCACGACGATCCGGGCAGCCGCGGAGGCCGTCGTCGTCGGGGTCACGGCGGGTCTCGGTCCTCCGGCGCACTTCGGCCAGCGGGTCCGGACGGTGCGGCGCGCCGCCGAGCTGCCCGGTGGCGGGTTCCTCCCCTTCCCGGAGCGCCGGATGGTCGCGCTCTACGGGCACCCGCGGACGGCGTCGCTCGGGATGCTGGGCGAGCAGCCGCCGGCACGCTCGGTCGCCCGGGCGAAGGCCCTGGCCGCGCAGTACGGACGGCTGAGCGGCGAGCGGTTCGTCCCGGCGTTCGAGCTCATCGCGACGGTGGCCTCCGGCTCCCCGGGGTCGGACCGGAGCTACTCCTCGCGGACTCCGATCCGGGTCCTCGAGCCCTGGGTCGAGGCCGCCGCCGATGCCGGGGTGTACGTGGTCCTCGACCTCCAGCCGGGGCGCACCGACTTCCTCACCCAGGCCCGGGCCTACGAGCCGCTGCTCCGCCGGCCCCACGTGGGCCTGGCCCTCGACCCCGAGTGGCGCCTGAAGCCGGGCCAGGTGCACCTCGAGCAGATCGGCTCCGTGGGCATCGACGAGGTGAACGCCGTCGGGGCCTGGCTCGCGGCGCTGGTCCGGGAGCACGACCTGCCCCCGAAGGTGCTCACCCTCCACCAGTTCAGCCTCGCGATGATCCGTGGTCGCCAGCGGCTCGACACCGGGCTCGACGAGGTCCAGTGGCTCGTCCACGCCGACGGGCAGGGCTCGCAGTCCGCCAAGCAGGCGACCTGGGCGGCGCTCAAGCGCGACCTGCCGGAGGGGGTCTGGCTCGGCTGGAAGAACTTCGAGGACGAGGACCACCCGATGCTCACCCCGGCCCAGACGCTCGACCGAGTGCGCCCGGCGCCCTCGTTCGTCAGCTACCAGTAGACCCGCGTCCGGGACCGAGGGCCCGGGACTCGCCGGTCAGGACCCGGAGACTCCCTCGTCCGGCTCCTCGGCGCCGACGTAGAACCAGCGCCCGGCCCGGCGCCGGAAGGTGCTGCGTTCGTGGACCTCACCCTGCTGGAGGGCGACGCCCTCCCCCGCGACCCAGTGGGCGCGGAACTCGACGACCCCCGTGTCGTCGTCGGCGCCACCGTCGACCGTGTCGAGGATCTCGAGGGAGACCCAGCGGACCCACGGCTCGGGGTCGACGTGGGGGGGCCGGGTCCGGGCGTACCACGTCCGGAAGAGGTGCTCACCGTCGGCGAGCGCGTAGGCGGTGAACCGCGACCGCATCAGCTGCTCGGCGGTCTCGGCGTGGCGCTCGGAGCGCAGGAGCGGGCCGCAGCACTCGTCGAAGGTCGCCCCGGCCGGCACGCCGCCGCAGGCGCACGGGGCGTCTCCCCGGAGTGCCTCCTCGGACTCGCCGGACAGCTTGATCCACGCAGTGGAGCCACGCTGGCCGTGGAACGTGTCGACCACGGGATCATCGTCCCACGCCGGGCTGGGGGTCACCTCCGCTGTGTTACCCCGCCCACGAGCGCGCTACACCCGGCGGCCGGCACCCGGCGAGGCAGGCCGGGCCGACGACACGACTCCCCGGGCCGGGTGCGAACCGGGGCGCGACGCGCCGTCGTCGCCCGAGTCGTGTCGTCGGCGCGTCAGCCCCGGCGCCTCGGCCGCGTGGGCCACGGCTCGTCGACCGACCTCGCTGCGTCCCAACCCTTCTCGCGCAGCCTCGCGGCCGCGAGCGCGGAGACCATGAGCGTGCCGTTGTGGACGTCTCCGGCGAGCACCGCGTCGACCACCTCGTCGAGCGGCACCCGGCGGACCGGCATCCCGAGCTCCTCGCCGTCCCGCTCGTGGAGCTCGTGGTCCGGCACCGGCGCCAGGTCGCGGGCGAGGAACACCCGGATCGACTCGCTGGACCCGCCGGGGCTGGCGTAGTGGTCGAGGAGCAGGCGCCACTCCCCCGCCGCGAGGTCGGCCTCCTCCCGCAGCTCGCGGGCCGCCGTGAGGTGTGGCGGCTCGCCGTCGACGTCGAGGAGCCCGGCGGGGAGCTCCCACTCGAACGCGCCCACCGGGTGCCGGTACTGCTGGACGAGGACCACCCGCTCCTCCGCGTCGAGGGCGAGGACGGCGACCGCGCCGGTGTGGTCGACGAGGTCGCGGGTCACGACACCGGCCTCGCCGAGGTCGACCTCCTCGGTGACGACGTCCCAGACGCGGCCGGGGAACGAGGTCCTGCTCGAGAGCACCGGACGACGCTCGAGCCGGTCGCGCAGCGGCTCAGGCACGCGCGTCGGCGGGCTCGGGCGTGCGCGGGCGCTCCACCTCGACGAGCCGGGCGGCGCGCTGCTGCTCGATGGCCGCGCCGATGAGCCCCGCGAAGAGCGGGTGGGCCCGGGTGGGCCGGGACTTGAACTCGGGGTGGGCCTGGGTCGAGACGTAGTAGGGGTGCACCTCGGGCGGCAGCTCGACGAACTCGACGAGCCCGAGGTCGGGGTGGGTGCCGCTGATGACGAGGCCGGCGTCCTGGAGGGCGCCCCGGTAGGACTCGTTGACCTCGTAGCGGTGCCGGTGGCGCTCCTCGACCGTGGTGGCGCCGTAGGCGCGGGCGACGAGCGAGCCGGGGACCAGGTCCGCGGGCTGGCTGCCCAGGCGCATCGTGCCGCCCAGGTCACCGGCGCCCTCGACGAAGGCCTTCTGCTCCTCCATCGTCGCGATCACCGGCGCCGGCGTGCCCGGGTCGAACTCGGTGGAGCTCGCGCCCTCGATGCCGGCGACGTGGCGCGCGTACTCGATGACCATGCACTGGAGGCCGAGGCAGATGCCGAGGGTGGGCACCTGCCGCTCGCGCGCCCACCGCAGCGCGCCGACCTTGCCCTCGATGCCGCGGATGCCGAAGCCGCCCGGGACGAGGACGGCGTCGACACCACCGAGGGCCTTCTGGGCCCCGGCCTCGGTCTCGCAGTCGTCGGAGGGCACCCAGCGGATCCGGACCCGGGCGTCGTGGTGGAAGCCCCCGGCGCGCAGGGCCTCGGTGACGGAGAGGTACGCGTCGGGGAGGTCGACGTACTTGCCGACGAGGGCCACCTCGACCTGGTGCTCGGGGCGGTGCACCCGCTCGAGGAGGAGGTCCCAGTCGGTCCAGTCGACATCGCGGAAGGTGAGCCCGAGCCGGCGGACGACGTAGGCGTCCAGGCCCTCCCGGTGGAGGACCTTGGGGATGTCGTAGATGCTCGGCGCGTCGACGGCGGCGGCGCACGCCTCCTGGTCGACGTCGCACATGAGGCTGATCTTGCGCTTGATCGACTCGGGGATCTCCCGGTCCGCCCGCAGGACGAGGGCGTCGGGCTGGATGCCGACCTGGCGCAGGGCCGCGACCGAGTGCTGCGTCGGCTTGGTCTTCAGCTCGCCGCTCGGGGCGAGGTAGGGCACGAGGGAGACGTGGAGGAAGAAGACGCTGTCGCGACCCAGGTCGTGGCGGACCTGGCGAGCGGCCTCGAGGAAGGGCAGCGACTCGATGTCGCCGACGGTCCCGCCGATCTCGGTGATGATGACGTCCGGGGCCTCCGCGTCGGACACCCCGGGCGAACCGGCCGCCTGGGCCCGCATCCGCTCCTTGAGCTCGTTCGTGATGTGCGGGATGACCTGGACGGTGTCGCCGAGGAACTCACCGCGACGCTCGCGCTGGATCACCCGGTTGTAGACCTGCCCCGTCGTGACGTTGGCGCTGCCGCGCAGGTTGACGTCGAGGAAGCGCTCGTAGTGCCCGATGTCGAGGTCGGTCTCGGCGCCGTCGTCGGTGACGAAGACCTCGCCGTGCTGGAACGGGTTCATCGTCCCCGGGTCGACGTTGAGGTACGGGTCGAGCTTCTGCATCGTCACCCGCAGGCCCCGGGCCCGCAGCAGGTGCCCGAGCGAGGAGGCCGTGAGCCCCTTGCCGAGAGAGGAGGCGACGCCTCCGGTCACGAAGATCTGTTTCGTCTGGAGCACCACGGGCTTCAACGATACGTCATCCTCGGGAGCCCGCTCGCGGCGACGCACCCGGCGGGTCGGGGTTCTCAACCCGCGGACCGGGCCGCCGCGTACGCCGCGAGGGCCGCGTCGACGGCGTCGTCCTCGGTGGGCAGGTGGTCGGCGCGCTCGACGGCCTTGGAGCGCAGGTCGTCGCGGACCGCACCGAAGGTGAGGACCTCCCGCACCGCCCGGGCGAGCGCCGTCGCGTCGCCCGGCGGCACGAGCACGGCGGCGTCCCCGAGGACCGCACCGGTGCCGCCGGCGTCGGTCGCGACGATCGCGGCGCCGGCGTGCAGCGCCTCCTGGAGCCAGACGGGCTGGCCCTCCCAGCGGGCGCTCGAGACCGCGACGTCGGCCGCGGCCAGCAGGTCGGGGACGTCGTCGCGGGCGCCGAGCAGCCGGACGGGGAGCCGCTCGGCGTCGATGCGCTCCTGGAGGTCGCCCCGCAACGGCCCCTCCCCGGCGACGACGGTGAGCACGTCGAGGTCACCGAGCCGGCCCAGCGCGTCGAGGAGGACGTCGAGCCCCTTCTGGGGCGCCAGCCGGGCGACGACGACGACGAGGGCGGTCCGGGGGTCGATGCCGAGCTCGGCGTGGACGTCGAACCGGTCGCGGGTCGCGGCGCGTCGCGGCGGCGCCGGGACGACGGCGAGCCCCGTGCGGGGGGCGCCGAGCCGACACATGCGGCCGACGAGGTCGTCGGAGACCCCGAGGACGACCGCGCAGCCCCGGGCGACGACCCGCTCGAGGCCGGCGTAGACGGTCCCGGTGAGGAGGCCGCCGGGGGCGGCGTTGTGGAGCGTGGCGACGACGGGAACCGGCCCACGCGCCGTCGCGAGGGCGGCGAGCGCGGCGGCCCGCAGGCCGTGCGCGTGGACCACGTCGGCGCCTGCGGCGAGGGCCCGCAGCTGCCGCACGGCACGGGCGTCACGCAGCGGGTGGGGCCGGTCGGCGACGTCGAGGTCGACGACGCCGGTCGCGACCGCGCCGAGCGAGAAGCGGGTCGCGACCTCGGTGGGACAGGCGACGACGACGGTGTGGCCGCGCGCCACGAGACCGCCGACGAGGCCGGCGACGTGGGTCCCGACCCCGCCGGCGCTCGTGCCGAGGACGACGAGGACCCTCATCCGGTCCGCTCCCCCCGCCGGCGCGCCCGCCCCCGGGAGCGCACCTCGAGCATCATCGCCGGGTCGCCGAGGACGAGGACGAGGATGCTCGCGACGAGCGCCGCCGCGCCGGCACCGAGTCCGACGAGGACGGTCTCGAGGAGGTCGTCGAGCGGCCGGCCCCGGGTGACGAGGTCACCGACGATCCACGCGACGGCGACCGCGACGACGAGGGTGCCCGTCGTCCGCCCGGCGCCGACGGTCGCCTCCGGCCCCCACGTCCGCCGGACGAGGAGGACCAGGCCGGTCCCGGCGACGGTCATCCCGAGCGAGGACCACACGCCGAGCGTCCAGAGCGTTGTCGTCGGCCCCGCCCCCGCGCCGACGAGGAGCACGGGGGGAAGGGCGGCGAGAGCCCATCCGAGCGCCGTGGCGACCGCGGCGTCGGTGGGCCGGCCCCGGACGTAGAGGGCCCGGGTGAGGAGGGCGACGAGACCGAAGCCGACGAGCCCCGGCGCGTAGGCGGTGAGCGCCGCGGGCATCGCGGCGAGGGCCTCCGGAGAGGCGCCCTCTGCCCCGCGCCGGGCGTCGAGGAGGCCGAAGAACGCCCCGACCGCGGGAGCGGCGGCGATGAGGACCCCGGCCGAGACCCCGGTGAGGACGAGGACCGCACGCAGGGCCCGGGAGAGGGTGCCGGTGGCGTCCTCGCCGGCCCCGGTGCGGGTGGCGAGGGCGGGGAACGCGCTCTGCGCCACGGGGACCGCGAGGACGGCGTACGGCAGGAGGTAGACGGCCTGGACGTAGAGGTACACGGGGAAGGCGCCGTCGCCGCCCGCGTGGTTGGTGAGGCGGATCGTCACGAGGACGGCCGCCTGCTGGGCGGCGAGGGCGAGTACGCCGGCCCCGGCGAGCGCCCCCACCCGTCGGGCGTCCTCGCGGGGCAGTCGCAGCGCGGGGCGCCACCGCCAGCCGGTCGCGCGGGCGGGGACGATGAGCGGCAGGGAGAGCACGACGACGCCGAGGGTCGTGCCCCAGCCGAGGACGGCGATCGCGTCGTCCGGGACGACCGCCGGGTCGGTGAGCCCCCCGGTGATCGCGCCGTACCAGAGGTAGGAGACGAGCACGACGACCGAGGAGAGGAACGGCGCCATCGCGGCCGCGAGGAACCGCCGGTGGGCGTGGAGGACCCCGGTGAGGATGATGCCGACGCCGTAGAGCGGCACCTGCACCGAGAAGATGCGGAGCAGTCGGACGGCCACGTCGAGGGCTTCCGGGTCGTCCCCCGTGACAAGGGCACCGGCGATCGGGCCGGCGGCGAGGGCGAGGAGGGCCGCGAGGGGCACGAGGACGACGAGGGTCCACGTGAGGAGCACCGAGGCGGTGTGGTCGGCCCGCTCC
The DNA here is from genome assembly GCA_035702545.1 of Phycicoccus sp. GTDB lineage: Bacteria > Actinomycetota > Actinomycetes > Actinomycetales > Dermatophilaceae > DASSQJ01. The sequence continues at coordinate 649 of DASSQJ010000152.1, read as the reverse complement.
CTCTCCCCCGTGCCGATGCGGTGGGCGATGAGGGGCACGGCGGCCGCGGCGAGCACGCCACCGGCGGCCACCTCGAAGATGACGTTGGGCAGCGCGTTGACGCTCTGGTAGATGCCGCCGACACCACCGGCGCGGACCGACTCGGCGAAGACGAGGATGCGGGCGAAGCCGGCGATGCGGGAGAGCATCGTGAAGGCGGCGATGATCCCCGCGGCACCGGCGATCCCGGTCGCGACCCGTCGTGCGGTCATCGGGTGCGCCGGCCCCAGGCGTCGAGCTCGCGCAGCCCCGGGGTCGACTCGATGACCGCGGTGAAGCTCACCCGCTCGGAGGCGAGGGTGAGGGCGGCGAGCACGGCGAGCGCGGCGAGGCGGCCACGGCGCCCCGCCCGGCTCACGAGTGCCGTGCCGAGGAGTGCGCCCGCGGCGTTCGCGCCGGTGTCGCCGAGCATGCTCCGGCCCGCGAGGTCCGGGCCGATGACGCCCAGTGCCGCCCCGACGGCGGCCGCCGCCGTGGGACCCCCCTCCGCGGACGCGAGGACCGGGAGGGCCGCGAGCACGGTCGCCTTGAGGGCGCGCCCCGCTCGCAGGTCGAGGAGGTTGGCGAGGTTCGCGGCACCGGCGACGACGCCACCCGCCACGAGGGTGTC